>JAIJLI010000007.1 GCA_022722495.1 Dialister sp.
TCCTGTAGCCCCACTTCCGGATAATCCATCCGGCAGGCAGCGCCATCAGAAAGTAGGCACCATAGACAGCAGCCTGCGTCAGGGCCGACATCGCCTTGCTGATATGGAACGACTCCTGAAAATGCGGATTCAGCACCTCCAGGATGCCATGGGCAAAGCCCCACATGAAGAAGAGGCTGCTAATGATGAGGAAGGGCACCAGATAGTTATGCCCTTCGTATCTGAAGATGGATGGCTTCGTCATGATTCTCTGCAAATTTAAGACTGTCCTTTACTACCAGTGCCAGATAACCGCCGCCACCGGCTCCCGGCATCTTCCATGCCAGAACCTCCTCCATGTTGCTGTAGCGGTCAATCATCGGCTGTACACTTGCCTCCGGTTCTATCACACCGTTGACAGACGGATTCACCATACCCGGGAACATCGCAATCTGGGCTTCGAAAGATGCCCTGTATGCTGCAGCAAAGGCATCGAGGTCGTGCGCCAGAATCGCCTTCCAGCAGGCATCAGCTGCATCAGCCAGCGCCTTCACCTTCTCAGGCGTGATATCCTTACCTTCCACCACACTGCATCCCGGTCTTCTCGGTTCCATCGGAATCATCACCAGATGGTCTTCCAGGAAACGGAGAGTCATCTCATCCTGCGTACTCTCAATCTTCTCCGGCCAGAAGTTGTTGTCATAATAATGACGCACCAGACCGGGAACACAGATACCGATAGAATCCTGGGCACCCGAGATGATACCATCGTGACGCTCCGGATTGTTCTCGAAGCAGAATACCAAACGCGCCAACATCTCCGGATCCATCTTCGGCAACTTCACCGGCCATATCTTCTGAATCATCTTACGGGTAGAGGTGGACAGACCACAGCGGTCGCGCACCTCAAAGGTAGGTTCCAGCGAGATGGTAATCGCCCATCCCGGATGATACATGCTTACATAAGGCTGATCAATCCAAGTACCAGCCAGATCCAGACGGGTAGGAATCCCCGCCTCCTGTGCCGAATTCTCAGATACGTTCAATAACGCCTTCTTCAAGCCAGAAGAAGACCGTGCCTTCAAACCAGCATGAGGAGTGCGCTGGAGTTCGACATATTCGATGCCCCTTTCCTTACAGATCCTACGTTTCTCATCAGACCCACCTTCAGCGTTCACCACAAACACGTCCGGTTTCACCTTATCAAGAGTAGGCAGGAAGTCGATGACTCCTCTTCCCTCATTGATATACGCATCCTTCACCGCCTTGATATTCTTGACCATGAATAGCCTTTCCTCCTGCGGAAACATAGGCTTGCGATGCTTATACTCCAGATAAGTAGCATCCGATCCGATACCCACATACAGGTCACCATACTGTGATGCCTGCTGGAAAAACTCCACATGACCAGAATGTAGCAGGTCGTAACACCCGCTCACAAAAACTTTTTTCTTCATTATGATTATCATTGATAATCGAAGTGCAGATAGTCATCCTCATCTAGCAGATTACCTATCTGCATCTCGATAAACATAAACAGAGTTATTTCAATTGATTATTTTATTTTTTATATTTTAGCCTCCAGAAAAAGTGCCAAGTACGGAATAATGGCTCACAAAGAGCTTCAGCAGGAAAAAACTTCACTAGCCTCATATCCCGATATATCCTTTGGAGATTATGTCCAAGCTGTGACCTAACAAACCGATTCCGGGCATCATGCCTTCCGAAGTTCCCGGCTTCCAGCACTTCATTCAGCACAAACCTACCATACTTCTCATTCGGAGGAACAATAAGGTGAGAGGCAGGCATGCCGAACACCTCCTGCATGATATACATGATACCCCCGGCAAACTTCCACAACCCCAACTCCTTCAATTCCTTCTGTAAAACACCAAGGCGGTCCCATCCCGCACAATCTGGCGTAGACCTTTGATGGTCCGCCAACCTTAGAGCGTAGCGGTTCCGAGCACCGAGTAGGGCGGTTACATCCCCGCTTCCTGAGGAAGAGGGGCTTGGGGAGAAAGTGGAGCTCCCTTTGGAAAGGGAGACGGAGGGATTCGAAAAATTTTGATAGACTTTATAAAAGTCGCAAATCACAAAGTAGTAATCCACCAGCTGTCTTAACCCAATCCCTTCATTCATCAGATGCGAGAAGATATGAGTCAACTGGAAGATGAGATTGAATTCCACCGTCGGAATTGCAATCTCCCCTTGCTCTCCCAACATCACCCGATGCGAGAACTGCTCATCCTTCACCATCCCATAATATTTCTGAAGTCTTCTGTTATGCCCAAAGTACAGTAGGAAGCTAGGTCGATAATGCACTTCAACCTCCACACCCTTATACGATGGGAACTCGATGTGGTGATAGCACGTCTTTTCATGAGGCGAGATAGAGCGGACAAAGGAGATAACCCGTTTATCTCCACCTTCCACCCAGATATCAATATCGCCAGGAGTCCTGGAATAAGGATTCGGATACATCAATGCATTCCCCTGCCCTTTCAGGATACAGGTTCTGAATCCCTTCTTTCGGAACCACTCAGAAACCTGAATGGCAGCATCGTTCAACCGCACATTCGCTTTCTCCAACATCTGGCTTTCCACCATCCATTGGAGCAGCAAATCCTTCTTCACCCCTACATGTTCCGCAGGGAGTTTCTTGATACCATCAAAGAGAACACCCACCAGGCATTGCTTCTTGGCGATAGCATATAGCTCCTTCCAATCCGCCTCCTTCAAGGAAACAGGAATCTCCTTGGCAGCCCCAATACAGAATCGCAAGAAATCAAAGAAAATCTTTTGTTGTTTCTTCACAAGTTACTCTTTCGTCATGTTCCAAAGGAACAGGCTATTACCGATGATATATCTTCTCCACATACGCTTAGGCTCCTTGATCAAGCGATAGAGCCATTCCAAGCCATGCTCCTGCCACCAGATAGGGGCACGCTCCACGGTACCAGCGAAGAAATCGAAGACGGCACCGATGGTACCCACATGACAATGAATGTTCAACTCATCCCAATGAGAGTACGTCCATTTCTCCTGCTTAGGCGCCGTCATGCCAATCCAGAGCAGATCAGGGTTGGCAGCATTGATGGCATCAATGATAGCCTTGTTGTCCTCATCCGAGAACTCAGGCTTATAAGGAGGCGAATAAGTCACCACCTTCAGGTGAGGATAATCCACGGCAGCACGCTTCACAATCAGGTCGAGTACCTTCTGCGAACTACCCATAAACATCACCGTACCACCCTTTTTCTCCAGCTTGTTCATTTCGAAGAAAAACAAGTCCCAGCCAGCTATTCTTTCCTTAGGCTGACTCTTAGCCTTAATCCACTTGCACGCCTTCACGATGCTCACTCCATCCGGAATCAGCACATCACCATTAGTCAGAGCATCAGCAAAGAGCTGATCCTTCTTTGCGGTATTAAAAGAGTGAGCATTTACTGTGTTAATGAGCAATTTGCCCTCTGGTAATGAGGCTAATTCCGCCTTACTACCCAAAATTGTTAATGTTTTTAGTCGAAACATAACTATATTTGAAATTATTTTGTTATCTTCGCAGCCATAAACAGCGGGTTCCATCAGAATTCCATCATTTCATGAAAAAGAAACAACAGTTATGACATACGACATTAATACTATATATACGAAGTATAAGCAGCTTACGAAAAAGCAACGTCAGCAACTCCTTGCGGCTCTTCAGTCGCAAGGCATCAACATTGTGGAAATCGAAGCCTACGAATATGCTGATGCCCCAGGCATCAAACATCTGTTTTTCAATTTTGCAGAGGATAGCAGGAAAGCTATTCCCTACTTCATGCTAGATAGCGAAGTTTGGGAGAAGATTCTGCTGTGCATTTTGCAAATATGAATATCAACCATTTGCCGTCTTGATTTTCCACATAATACATTCTTTCACAATATCAGCCAAATCTGCACTTCTAAAGTTACATTGCATTATCAGTCCATCACCATACCCTTTATTCATTAAAGGTATAGAAATTCCTGTATAATTATTCTCAGAGAGCATTGTGCCTAAATGAACAAATTGAGAACGATTTTTATAAAAATCAGCTATCATTTTCCTCATTGCCTTGCTTTGTGATACTTCATAAACCAAGTTTTCCACTCGTTTAGCTATAGAATACCTTAGTTGGCCACAACATTCACATTTAGACGGTTCAATATCTTTTAAGGTAACAACCTCCAGTGCTGACATATAGCAAAGAATTGCTTGCTCATTATAGGTTTCCAATGGTGAAATCGACATTTGCGATAACTCATCATATTTCAAGCCTTGTCCAAACAAGAACACGGCCTTATCTATATCAGATAAATGATCTTCATAAGAATAGGGTTTTGAAATAAAATCATCTAAATACTTTTGAATATTAGCAGTAATTTTCAATCTATATTTCATTGGGTTTTCTAACTGCTGACGAATAGTATCAGAATATACTTGGAAAGCACACCCTTCAATAGATATGTATTTCAACTGGTCGAATGACAGCCAAGCACAAATATTTTTCAACAATGATGAAGATTGAGTCTTGGCATCGTCCAAATCATATCCATAAATATTTAGAACCAGCCGATTGTCTTCAAGTGAAAGATAGTTAGCCTCAGATTTCTCAAAGCAAATAGCACTATCCAATTGCAAAGTGAAACTAAATAATTCTAATTTATCGATGTTTTTGCAAGCATTAGTGATACATTCTTTTAATCTTCTATTCAATTGTGCGTCAGATACCGAATCATCAACAGAAATTCTAATAGCCGATAGACAACCTCTAATTTTGTAACTTAAAGAAATTTCAAGTGCATGTCCCAAGCCTATGTCACAGTATCCAAGATAAATTTTGTTTTCAATACGTAGCGGCAAAAGATTCCATGCCGCTTTACCAAACTCCTTACGCAATGCAGCCCAAAAGCATCTCAGAAAATCATTTGATTCTTTATTGCTGTTATATCCCAAAGAAAAATCTATAGTCATAATATAAAGAAATATAATCAGTCGTTATAAGACACCACCCTCTTTCAATTGCTTGATGGTGTCTTGTTTCAACTTGGTTAAAGTTTTTTTGTGAACATCCTTCTCTTCCAAGGATAAATGACCAGACATATAAGCTAACACATCCTCTTTTGTTGCAGGAATTCCCAAGCATGCAGCATTCACTTCAACCATTGACGGATTCATTTTATAGGCATCAGCATACAGAGCGGACACTTCATCTTTATACCCAGCATACAAGTTATTGATGTGGAACATTTCTTCATGTGCCTTACTCTCCTTGGTTACATTTGCCTCTTTCCCTCTGAACTGAATATCCTCACATTCAGGATAAGGACCATCCAAATTCTTAACTTTTGGCACGAAACGAAAAGGACTCAACTCCTTATGTTGTTCACTATTCACATAAAGACCGAAATCACAGTCTTGTGTTTTTTTATGGTCATTACATACGCCACACGATGGCTGCAAGTTATAAAAGCATGTACCTAGAAATGGGTATAAACTTTGAGGCAAGTAATGATCCATCTGATAAAACACCTCTCCATTCTTCGACATCGTAGGAATTGCATTACAATATACACATGTTTTCAATCCCATCTGTTGATGAATCTCTCCCAATATTACCCTGGCTTTGGCATATTGAAGACAAATGATGATTCGCTCATAAAGTTTTCCTTTTAAAACTTTCTTCTTCGTCTTCGTATATGGCACTTCAGTCGTCAACATATCAGGCTCACGTTTCAGCACCTCGTTATACTTATCTATATATTGTTTCCATTCTATAGGCTCCAATGTCAAGACCTTAGGATAGTCAGCAATCAATAAATCGAAGTAATCCGTTATTGCACTTTTATCATTCCAATTATTGTTATCAGCAACGAATTTCCCAAGAACCGCTAATTTTTCCTCCACGTCAGCACATGTAGCCATAACTCGTTGGCTATAATCAAGAGCATAGCTCCTTACCGCATCATCTATCTCAATCTTTACCATTTCTCTTCCTCCTATCCTCATATAGTTGTTGCAGCTGCATCTTCAAGAATGGATCGCCTATCAATTCCATCAGCAAATGATATTCCGCTTCACTATCATCATGGAAATGGCCGCCAGGAAGCAAACGCTCTATTATGTGCTTAATTTTCTTTCTGGCATATTCCCCCACAAAACCCTGTTTGAGAAAGAAACTCTGATAGAGAATGTCGCAGATATTAGCAGCAAAAGGATTCTTGATGCCTTCAGGCATTACCATCTTCCCATCCTCCAGATAAAGGATGTTGCTCTGAGGAATATCAGACAGTATGAATGGTGAGTGCGTAGCTATCAAGATATTGAAGGATGCATTTCGATTCATGAACAATCGCTTAATATAGCCCAGAAGTTCATAGACAAATCGCCTTTGGAACTCAGGGTGAAAACAAATCTCTACCTCATCAAGTATCAGATTGATGTTTCTATATCTTACCCGATGCGATTCCTGTATGCTCAATAGGTTCAATACATGATAGATATAGGTGCTGAAAGTATAGAGATATTGCCGCTCACCAGCACTCATCTGCTCAATTGGAATAGGAGTATCATTCACTCGTCCTCCATTTTCAAACCTATTCATCAAGATTTCTATTTTGAAGAATGAAGGAGGCAAATATTCCTGGATATCTCTCATACTCCTCAAATCTTTACCTTCATCAACACATAGGAAATATTCTCGGTAAGAAATTTCCCGTGTCAAGATTTTTTGAGATTTAATAACCCCATTCTTCAACGCATTTAAGAAATGTAGGGTCTGTCTTATCTTAAGAGAGATATGCGACTTGTCCCTCTTGATGGTCTTCACCAACTTGTATATCAATTCCATCATATCAGGTTCTACTCCTTGGGTAAACTTATCTAGTTCTCCCAAGCCAGAAAACTCCTCATAAGCTGGATAACTATTGGCTATTGCAAAGGTCTTGTAGATAAGATACATGGCGGCAGTTTTTTGCAGGGCATCATCGAAATTCAAGCCATCCATAACTCCATAACATTTTAATATCTCTGTACCGATGTCGTTATGTTGTAGTGGCGAGAACCTAAAGCCATCATACACATTAAACTCCATCCGTTGTTTCTCAATATACTTTTTTTCAAGAGAACTTGAATCAAACGTATAGAGAATTTCATCCAGAGCATAATCCTCCATGAAAGGCCTATCATGTACCTGTGCATATATCAAGATGGCAGATAGTCTGTAAAGAGTAAGATGATGCTCCTTATTCAGATCAAAGACACCTTCGTCACGATAAGGATTCAATACGATAGGAGTCATATATCCATCATTCTTATGAAACAAGCTATCCATCCAGACATGACCTTCTGCCTGAGTTTCAGCCATGGTATCATCCAGGCCATCTTTCAGAATCAAGCAGCGTTCCCTTTTATAATCATTGGCGTTAAAAGCCTGCAAGCTATAATTGGTAACTATCGTATAGAAGAAGTTTTCCTTAGCCCATTTCACGAAATCAGCCATCAATACCTTCTCGGAGCTTACCCTTCCATTCTTGATAGCAGTCAAGGTAACAGAAGTCTCTTTGCCCATTTGGAATTCAACCTTATCTCCCAGGCAAGAGATTCTGGCAAGCTGTCCGTTAACTACATAATAGAGTTCGGCATACAAGTCCTTGACATAATAGAGGTCATCTGCCGTTTTACGACGTTTTCCTCTATTCAGCAAACAACTCAGGTTGTTGATTACTCTATAGATGATTTCGAACAAGGAAGACTTACCGCTACCATTCACCCCCACGATAGCCTCCACATTGATGCGGCTGCCATAGAATCCTTCCAATGGGTTCCTGTCTCTGAGAGCAACCTTGTTGCGATAAATCTCACAGCGCCCATTGAGCTTGTAGAACTCATCTCGCAGTCCCTTTTTCAAATTAGGGGAACAATTGGGGAGGATATGAATCACAGAAAGAGAAAATTCCTTTGGAGTTCTTTTATATTTTAATTCCATAAGATGTCCATATAGTTAAATTCCATAGTCTCAAAGCTTTGAATGTATTCATCCAACCACTATAGCAAATATTTGAAAATTATGCTTTTACGATCTTCTCATACCACCCTACCATGGTCTTAGCCTTTTCATCCCAAGACAAATCTATCTGTCTCTGCTTGCAGTTCTCAGACATCTGTTTCAACAAATCTCTGTTACCCTCCAATTCATTCAAGATAGTTGCGAAGGATTGAGAGGACTTAGAAGGATTGGACAAAAGAATCTTCTTGCCTACTTTTTCATTTACAGCATCACCTTGTCCACAAGTATCAAAGCAAACGATAGGAAGATTATTACCAATCGCCTCCAAAACAACATGCGGTGTTCCTTCGGCAACACTTGTAAAGAAGAATACATCAGAATTCTGCATGATACATTGCACTTCATCATGACTTACTGCTCCATGCCAAATACATTTGTCTTTAATACCTAACGAATTTGCCAACTGTTTATATGGTTCTGCATCACCACCACCAACAATATGAAGTCGAATATTATCATTACCCGTAATAGCAACGCTTTGCAATGCTATACCTAACTGTTTTCTGAAGTCCAGTTTGCCTACCCAAAGTACATCAAACGTTTCTTTCTGTGACTTATCAATCAAAGGATGTTCCTGTACATAGCAACCTGTCTCATTCAATAAAGGAGAATCGATAGCCATATATTTTTTAAAAGACTCTTTAGAGTTCGAAGATGCCGAAAAGATAACGGATGCCTGGCTAGCCGCTTGACGAACACGTGTAGAGTATTTTAACTGCCACACAGTCAATTACTCACCCAGTTCCATTGCCATCCCAGGCTCACTTCCCATCCCAGGCGAGCAAGCGTAAGCATTGATTAAAATCTTAAGCATGATTTAATATTGCAAAATAATAAAAACATATAACAAAAACATCACCTTATCAATACTGCATTCCAGATAATAGGAATTTGTGTTCCTATCCACTTAATGATGTCATCAGCATTGTTGATTAAATATGGCAACACAACAATAAGGGCAATGTTCCATACATATTTCAAGACCTTGACTCCATACAATTTGTCCAGTTTCTCAATATTATCAAAAGCCTTGTCATCATTCTGCAAGAGCAACTTTTCTCTTTCAACCTTTTTGGCTCTATAAAAAGCTTTCAAAGATGATATATACAGTTTTGCACTCCATCTGGCATGATTTACCCTCATTATAAACAACAGAGATACAATAAACCAAACCCACCCATTGGCGAACTTAAAACAGAGCCACAAGACAATGAGAATCAAGCCTTCATTATAAACGAACGTCTTAAAAAGAAAGTTGTGAATATTGGCAAGTCCACCATTATGGTCAGGGTTATACAAATCGATTTTTAACTTTTGCTGCTTTAATGCCTCAAAAACAGGAAAATACAAAACAGTCATGTTGTATACATAAAGTAGCGACGCCACCATCATCACCCCACTTAGCATAAATGCAAAAGAACATATATGAAAAGACGAATTAGAAAAGTAGTTATATACAACTAACAAACTGATTCCTATCAAGCCGCCCAAAACAGAACACTTATAAGAACCAGCTTTTAGGTTTCTGTCCTTTACATATTTTATCTGACTTAGCATATTGATATTGCCAGTAACATTTTCGAACAAGCTCAAATTGTAAGCCCTTTGAGCAAAGTAATTGTAAAATGAAGCCAGTCTTATTCCGCTCCAAAGAACCAACATCAACAACAAGAGATAAGGCAATACCTGTTTATACAAACAAACCGTTTCCTGATAAGTCATTCCAAAGAACTCTTCAGTCCAGGGCTGTGCCAGACGCAGCAACAGATAAGACAATAAAACGCAGAATATAGAGATAAGGAATGGAACAACCGATATCAATTCTTGCTTAGAAAGCAAGTAAAATTCAACAGGTTTAATCTTCACATCATCTACATTTTGTACATTCACATTCCTCTTGAGCATTGCAATATTTTCATTGGCAGAAATATCGAAATCTTCAATCACCCGAGAATATCGTTCCTTGTCATGCTTGTCAAAACAACGCAAAGCAAGCAAGAACACATGTTCAAGCGGAAAATGTTCGTACCGTATCATAGGATAATCAAAAGCATGATGAATAACATTGTCTCTAAAAGCCAATGCCTTTTGCTTCCAAGAACCTTTTCCTTCATATACCGCAATAACATCATCACTTATTTCCCTGCATTTATCATCGGCCAAATAAAAGTCATAATGCTCCTTGCACATATAGTTTCTATATATGCGATGATTGCACCCGGGAATGTTGCAATGTTCTTTGTTGTATTTCATATACTTCTCGCCTTTGTATATTGGGGAAACTATTGAAAATTGCATTGTTTAGATGCTTATCAAACCTACAATCGGAGCGGTTGTACCTCCTATAGTATCACCCACGGCTCCAGTATCTTGGTTAAAAGAAAAGAATTTGCACAAAGAATTCATACACAAAACACTAGGAGCAAAGAATACAACCAAAAAAAGCACAACTATTATTAAAAGCCAATATTTCACTTTCATAATCTTTCTATTTACACCACCTCAGCATTTCCATAAAGCCTCACATCAACCTGATGTTGTCCAAACAAATCAAAATCGTACTCTATGATTCCATAGCTATTTACATCATCAGAAGTACCTGTAGAATGTAAGTATAGACTTCTCTTCTTATATAGTTTTAACACTTCATCATGAGGCAATCCTTGCGACTTATAAGTTGTAGTACAACTAATTAACTTATCTTCAGGCAATAAATCCAAAAGATTAGCAGATCCTTTAGATGAATGATGAGGAATTTTAATAAAAGTTGCTTTCCTAAAATAATCTGGATAGATATGATTGATGGTTCTATCTTCTATATCACTGCAATAATGAAAGAAATAGCTATCGCCTATGTCTAAGCATAATGATATAGAGAAATCATTTTTATGAATGTATTGTTGTTTTTCCTTGTAATTGTGCCTTGCTTCAGCAATGTATTCTGCATGAGGAGATAATGCGTAAAGCCGTACATGAAGTTTATCATCCAACAAAGAACAAAGATCAAAGCTTGTAACTTGCGAAAGCCCTTCCTCATTACAACTTATAGGTTTAAATGCCTTATGCAATCGAGAATTATGGGCAAAAATCGAATCAATAATTTGCTTATCACCCTCATTATACTTTACGCAATCTTCATCTCTCCCCTCTATGCCATAAGGAACTAAGATATAGCTTCTGTCATCACAAAAATTTTCTATTAAGGTATCAACGCCTACCGAATGGTCTTTGTCGGGATGGCTCCAACACAACAAGTCTATATGCACTACATGAAACTTATCAAGCAGTTCCTTAGTCTTGTTCACGTCACCTTTAGCATAGCAATCTACAACCATTGTGTAGAAAACATTCTCATGCTCATCCATAAACAATGTCACAATACTTTCACCTTGGTCTGAATAGCCTATGACAAATATTCGCAGGCGAACATTCTTATAATCTTCAATATTGAACTTTCGCATCGCCACATGTACGAATTGTCAAATCGTGAAAAGAGGAAACTTTCTTTTTTATCGCTGTTGAAGAAGAATAACGAACATGTGACAACCGAATTGGCTCTACTGGCTTTTCGACAACAGAATAAAGACAATCCTTAGCTCTTCTATTACTTTTAGGCTTCACGCTTTTATCATCAAAGATTAAATCAAAAATATCACTCTTGTCCATTTTTCAAATTTTTAATCAGAAAATCTTTATTTACAGAATATTTAAACAGCTTGAACAAGCAATTATTTATTCTTTTCATCACTTCTTTTATGCTTTCAGGAAATTGCAGTTTTTCTTGCATAATGATTTCATTATCTACATAGCCATCAATATCCATCAAAACTTGATACAAGGTATTTTGATTAGTATCAACAACTTCACGACACATGCGCCCATAATTCACTTTTATTTTAAAAGCTCTATCAATAAACGAATCAGAATAGTTTATCTCATGTGCTGTAGAAACAGGCTCGTCAATGATATTTCCAAAAAACAAATCTGGGTTAAAGACTTTACCTATATCTTCGACAGATTTAAATACGCAACCTCCGATTTTTCTTATTCCCAACCTTGCAACTTTCAAATATGTACAGTAAGATTTCAGTTTCAACATATACATACATAAATATTGCAAGTAATCGTCTATCATCGAATAGTTCTGACAGCTGATTGTGAATGTTGTGAAATATGACGTAATATCCATAACTACATCATCTTCATGCCCTTCAAATTGTGGAGAAGAAAAACGATGAATCGTTTCCTTTTTCAATTCATCCAAAGGAATAGCCAAAGTATCAGCCACATCCTTTAAATTAGAGAAACGAAATGTAGCCTTATTCATGGATCCTCCCTTGTCATAATCACCAAATTTTCCACACAAGTCCCCATCTTTCATGAATTGTTCTATCCATTCCGTGATGGATGGAATACCAGTATAGTCTATTCGTATAATGATTTTTTTCAACAAGTCACTGCGTACTTGTTGTCTTGTGATAGATAAAGCATCCATATTACTTAATTTTAGTTAGAATATATTCACTCAATTCTAAAATACGTTCAGATTTAATGACATATCCCAAATTGTTTGGTATAGAAGATAAAGCATAAGGTGTCTGAGTTGCATCGGGTACTGTCTTAACACAAATTTCTCCTTCTATTGTCTGTTGTGGTCCGCCATAAAGCAATCCTAAAAGATATATACGATTAATACCAAATTGGATTCCACCAAATTTATCTTTGACATTCCCTATGTTACATATTAGTACAGGTGAACCACTTGAGCCAGGGAAACACGCAGCATCTATAACAAACTCTTTCTTGCCATTGAAATCAAGCCACGCAGGTGTCGCTGTAATTCCTTTTCTTACCAAAGGAATATTATTCACTTCATCCCAAAGAGCATTAGGATATCCTATCATGATAATATCCTCCACGGAATCTAATTCTTTCAACTGAGCAACTGTCGGAATTAAACTCTTGTCAAAATGCTGATGAAACAATTTTAAATCAGCTCCTTCCATTTGCCTCAATAAAGGTTGAAAAGCTATAGCACACAAATCAACAGATGAATCTGGATGATAAAAAACCAAACCAGAATTTATATCAAACCTAAACTTATATGGCTCACCATAAATAGGATTACCACTTTCATCTGCTCGTGAAAAGTTAATTTGAGCATGAGGCATATCATGCAAAACATGTTTATTTGTTAAGACAACTGGTATTGTACCCTTATCGACTAAAATGTCATAAAAGAATCCCGTACCATATTGTTTACAACCAGCATCATCAAAAGCCATGATTCTTGTTGTTGAAAATTCAAGCTTTTCAAATAAAGATAATTGTTGAGTCATAGTATAAATATTACTGCATATGCATTCCTTAGGTTCCTCAAATCTCAGTTTTACCACTGTGATTCAAGTACTTAGAGAATTCTGCATTACAATATTTCATATTTTTTATCCTCATCTCTAACAAAAGAGTGAGATTCATGATGCAAAAATAGATATAAATTATGGATTTCGCAAGTTTTTTATATCTTTTAACAGTAAGTTGAACTTCATACCTACTTTACTTTCACAAACTTACACTCCACGCTGCATGCCATTGCTATCAAACCTTCTATCAACACTATGAAGCGCTTGTTCTTCGCCCCCTTCACTCGCTGGTAATAACCAGAGATGCCAGCAAGTGGTCCATCGCCGATGACCACCCTTGCATTCTTCCGAAGCTGCCCCATCGTCTGGGGAGTGAGAAACTCGGGCTCGTCATAACCATCCGACTCGTAAAGACGGATGAAGTCATCCATCTGTCTCTGTGGCACAACTATCGGAGACAAGGGATTTAGAATGAACTGCAGGATGTCCAGCCCCTTCTTCACCTTCATAATGCCATTGTAGCTGTCATGCACGAAGACAAAGTTGTGGATAGCCGGCTCCTCCCACGTCACGATTTCCCCATCCCGAATCTCCTGTCTTTTCTTCATCGGGATAAAATTCTCTATATGGTGAGCATCCAAGAGAGCCTTGGCCTTCATCTCCCGTCGAAAAGGAGAACTCATCGCATACCACAAGATTTCATTGGGATCACAAGATAACCTCATACCGTCTTTTGTTTGTTTTCTAACAGCTTACTTCTCTTTAATAGCAGAGAGTAAAGTAAGGTTTTTATTTTCCTGTCCAACCTATCGTTATTTTTTTTGACGAAAGTAGCAAAGGCAGTATTCACACCCTCATACAGCGGTTGGAAATGAGAATTGGTGATGAAGATAGCAGCCATACACTTCATCATATCCAACGAATATAAACGCTTCTTACTTAAATCGTTCATAGATATCTTCCATTTTTTTATTTATACAATCAATATTAAAGGTAGTATGAGCCAACTCTAATGAAGCTTGAGCTATTTTTTCACGCAGAAAGGCATCACTAATCATTTTCTTTAATTGGCTTGACAACATATCTACATCACCCACAGGGAACACCAATGCATTCTCACCATCAATTACAATGTCAGGCAATCCACCTACAGGAGTAACCACACAAGGTATGCCATAGACCCAGGCGTCAAGTACACCCATTGGGAAGCCCTCACCATCACTGGCAAGACATCAGCTCCTCTATGCCATATTCTTTTGCAATAGCTTTCGCCTTTTCTATTTCACCATTTCCTGTAAATACCACTTTCCATTCAGGATAAAAAGCAGCTATCTTAGCAAATCTACGAATCAAGTCAGCATATCCTTTCCGAGGTATCACAGTTCCTGCAAACAATATTTCTTTTTGCTTTAACTCAGGCTTAGGTTCTATCATTGGACAAGGATTATACAAGACTTCGATATGCTCTGTCAATCCCAAAGCATCCTTCATCCATCTGCGCCATTGCTCAGACAAAACCAACACAAGATCATCATCTTTCTCCTTGCAGACTGAGTCGTAGCTACAGTATATGCACTATATCATACCACAGCACCTTAAATGCTCCAAACAAGGAGTACATCATTGCTGCACGCTTACCTTGTACCATAATTAGAATATTTAAATTAACGATGCAAAGGTACGAAACTTTATTTAGGCGCACAATACGGCTTTCACCGAATACTTACTTTGAAATTATTTTGTTATCTTCGCAGCCATAAACAGCGGGTTCCATCAGAATCCCATTATTTCATGAACAAGAAACAACGGTTATGACATACGATATTAATACTATATTTACGAAGTATAAGCAGCTTACGAAAAAGCAACGTCAGCAACTCCTTGCGACACTTCAGTCGCAAGGCATCAACATTGTGAAAATCGAAGCCTACGAATATTCAGATGCCCCAGGCATCAAACATCTATTTTTCTATTTTGCAGAGGATAGCAAGAAAGCAATCCCCTACTTTATGCTAGATAGCGAAGTCTGGAAGAAATTCTGTAATAGTTTCGAATTTACCCAACCTAAAATATGAGAGACTCCTAATTAGAGATTTTGATAAATGTTTCCCAACCTTTCTGTCACCTTTTCTACTGAGAATATTCCCTTGGCCAACTCATTGGATTCAGAAGCAACAAGCTTTCTTAATTCCTCAGAAGACATCATCTTGTTCATCTGCTTGGCAAGAATATCTACATCACCAGGATTAAACAACAAACAATTCTTGCCATCTATTGCTATATCAGGTATGCCACCAACAGGAGTAGTAATCACTGGCAGCCCGTAAGCCCAGGCATCAAGTACTCCCATTGGAAAGCCCTCAGCATAACTAGGAAGACAGAAGATGGAAGCCTCCTTAAAAGCCTTGTCTTTTTCCTCTCCTCTCACCCAACCTAAGAAAACTGTCTGCTTGGCAATACCTAGTTGTGAAGCCAAAGCCTTGCCCTCTTCGATTTCGCCATTTCCTGCAAGTACGATGCTCCAATCAAGATATCTATCTGCAATCTGAGCAAAAGCCTTGATCATATCAGCATATCCCTTGCGTGCATTTACTGTACCAGCATATAAAATCTGTTTTCTTTTCGGATAGACTTTGTTAGAAACTTCTGTCGTACAAGGATTATAAAGCACTTTTACTTTATTATCTTTAAACCCGAAAGTTCGACACAGTTCATCCTGCCAATACTTTGACAGAACCAATACAACATCTGCCTTACCAAAAAGATAGCGATACACATTCTGATACTTACTCTTGATTGTTGTATCTACAGAGAAAGAATGGAAATGAACTATGACTTTCTTCCCCAGCAATTTCGATACTGCCATAAACAACACCTTACGCAATGCAGAAGGCGGCTCACTTGTATGAATATGAACAATATCGTAGAAAGGCACACACAATAGGAACTGCAAAAAGCCTTTCAAGAGATATGATAATTTGGTAAAAGCCCCACCATCCCTATGAGTTTCAATCCATTTACAATGAAATTTATCCCACAATGGACTGTTCTCATATGCCTTTACTACAGAAGTTATACCACCACGAGTTTTTCTCGAAGTAGCTATAACTAAAACTTTTGAATTCATAGGCTTTAATCTCTAACAACAGTAACAGAATTAGCAATTCTCTTCTCACCATCAATCTCCGTAGTATAATATCTTTGATTCATACCATTTAAAAGTTCTGTTAGTTCTTTCTCACTGTTGATATTAAACATCTGGGTATCTTCATCAAACAACGTTGGACAATACTTACCTACATACGATGGTAATAGTTGTTTTTTTCCTTCCGAAAAAGATTCATACTTCATCAATGCTTCCTTGATTTTTCTTCTGTTAGGGATTCTGACCTTATCTATTCCGAAATCAGCCCCTATATTAATCATTTCCATATCAAATAAAGTTTGAACTTCTTCGTCTGTAGCTTCATTATACAATTCATTGATACCATTAAATATAGAAGTAATACTGCTTAAATTACGAAAATACAGCTTATTTTCAGCCTTTATATAATAACAATCTGGTAAATTCTTAAGAACCAATATATTCTCATTATTTACAAGACTCGCTTGGTCGGTGTTTGTAACACCCGCAATACCTAAATCAATAGGACCAAAAGAAATAAACTTTTGCTTAGATAATAAAAGTGAAGATGTTACATTTTGAAAAATATAAATCACATTGCCCTCTTCATCTTCCTGAATAGAAATTACGTATGCAATCTTTCTATAAAGATGTTTGGACAAATTAGAGTATGCGGTTGCATCAAAATTGCTTTTCAATACATCCAAACAATATGATTTGGTACTAAATTCATCCACTACAAACCATTCTCCATCTTGCAACTTATAATCATCATCGTATGCTCGAGCATTACTAAAATCAGGTACGCAATCAAAAACTGTTTCGTCTGATAAAACCATAGATAGCCCACCATTTCTTCCCTTTATTTTTGCCAATAAATAATCCATATACTAATCATCATTTAAATCAATAAAACTAAAATCATTAATTTTCTTCAGCCTTGTAAAATTCTTCTTATGTCCTAATTGAAAAATATACTTACTCATTACCAATATCTTAGAGCCACTTTTCATTTCAACATAATAGAAACGATACTGAAAAATATAGAAGAGAGGATTATACAAATACATTTCTGAACATAGACAAAAGATACCTAGTGCTACATACACGAAAAACAAAGATGTCCAATTGTTAATACTCAACCCTAAGAACACGTATGCAAAAAATGTAGGAAGGAAGCTTTCACTTGCTGGATATATTTTGTCAATGTTCTCAGACTTAACCTCTATACTATCTTTTAGTAACGGAACCCACAACAGCATCAATTTACTTGTAACCAAAACCATCAAAAAATAAACTATATATGAAATCCAATTAGGCAAATCAGGCAATGCCACTTGGTCACTTTCGATTCCTAAGTTTTTCAATATTGTGCCAATTGTTATAGAATGATTAAGAAGATAGATGAATATGAGCAAAAGATACGATTGCAATATAAAAACAAGCCTAAATAAACCCATATCTATACCTCCTTATGCTTCTCGTCTTCTAATTTTTCTATTTTATCTTTAACTTTCTGTATATATCCTGGCATATCGCTATCTACAAAATTGATAAAATCCTCAAATTGGAATTGGTTTCCATCATAGACAGCAGCCAAAACATAAGGATTTTCTGTCAAGGTTTTCTCTAGATAGTTCGCATGAGAATACATATTATGTTTAGCATGCTCCCTATCTTTCTTTAACCGGGAATAATTTGACTTGTCTCTTTCCTCTAGGTACATTTTATAATGTCCCTCTAATACGGGGAGAGCTCTTTTTAAAATTTCTAATTCAGATAACTCTATCATATTCTTAAATATTTAAAATTCTCTCATGTTTCTCTATTTCTGCAGGAGTAAATCTCATCTTCACCACTTTTGCAGGAACACCGGCAATGATTGAATATGGAGGACATGATTTAGTAACCACAGCCCCTGCAGCAACAACAGAACCTCTTCCTATCGTTACACCTTTAAGTATAGTAACATTAGCACCTGTCCATACGCCGTCTTCTATAACAACAGCAGCATCGTTCTCAGGCAATTTGTCATTGGAATCCATGATGTATTTACCAACAACATCTATACGATGATCACCAGTAATAATTGTAGGACGAGGACCAAAGATAACTTTCTTGCCAATAATCAAAGGTGCCTCTGTACAATAGAAGACACTACCTTTTGGTATACTAGAATAATCACCAACACTCAGATTCCACAAACCTTTAAAGTCAGAGCTAGAAGGACGAAGATAGACATGCTTTCCACAACACTTCATAGCACCTTTATAAAAATAAGATAAAACTTTATCATAAAGATAGG
Organism: Dialister sp.; assembly: GCA_022722495.1. Lineage (GTDB taxonomy): Bacteria > Bacillota > Negativicutes > Veillonellales > Dialisteraceae > Dialister. The sequence continues at coordinate 18,865 of JAIJLI010000007.1, forward strand.
AAGGTATCTGGCTTAACCTTGCCCCCCCATAATACCAAAAATTGTGTTTCATAATTATATATTTCTTCCTAAATTATTGTATTTCATTAATTCTTATTTGTATATGCAAACATTAACACAATATTTTTTTATATTCCTCTACATATCTTTGTGCAGTCACTTTTATATCAAAATTTGCATATATATAAGAAAGTCCTTTGTCAACGTCAACACTAATAATACCTTTATAAAAATCATGCATCTTATCAGCAAGTCCCTTTGCATCGCCCGTTTTAAATGACAAGCCCAAACGACCGCCATCAAGCACCTCCAAAGAACCTGCTTGATCACTTGTTATTACAGGCAAACGGGCTGCCATTGCTTCAGCAATCGTCAATCCAAAGCCTTCTGATAAAGAAGGCTGAATAAACAAGTCATAATCACAAAGATGAGAATATATATATATTCTGTCACGCATACCCAAAAATGAGACTATACCAGACAATCCATATTCTTTAACCATATTCTCTAGTATTGGTCTGTTAGCACCATCCCCTATAAATGTCATTGTGATACCTTTAACATTCCATTCTTTCAGTATTCTTAAAGCCTCAATGACTACTTGCTGTCCTTTCTCAACATCAAGTCTGCCAACTTCAATAATATTAAGGATGTTTCCTGGCATCCAGTCTTTTTCTTTCTTTTTAATTAAATCTGGATGTATGCCATTATATACGAGTTTAGCAGGCACACTATAATTTTGCATCTTTAAACATGCAGCCTTACTGATACCATAACAAGAATCGATTAGATTAAATTGTTTTGCACCGTTAGAGTCATCCATGACATTATGTTTGGTATAAACTAATTTTGCTTTGCCACGCCATCGAAGCAATGTTCTTAGTTTATCATCATGAGTATGAATGATATCAGGATGAATTTTATGTAGCAACCAGTTTGCCTTCAAAAAATACCATGGATTTTTACTACCTTCAGGTCGACCACAATAATATATTTTTACACGTGAATCTATTTTGTCTAACAAAACCTTGTTAAACTTATCATTTATCACAAGAAGAGATACCTCGTTAGTCTTAATTTGCTCATTAATGATATCTACTAACATTGTTTCTGTACCACCTGTTATAAATGAGAATTGAACATGAAGAATATGCATATTAATCGAATATTACAGGAGATTTTAAGCCAACTTTAACAGCTAACTTTATCATATTATTCCAAAAACGACCTAGAAGATTATGCCTATAACCTTTAACATCTATAACAGCCATTTCTTTATATACATTAAACGTATGGGCACCGATATTGTATTTCGGATGAGTTGAATGATAACGATAAATCTCTTCAAAATGGAACTCACCATTATCATCAATACAAACCTGTTGGAAAACTATAGCATGACCATAAACATCATATGATTCCTGTGCAGGACGAATTAGCTTATCGTTATACATGAATAACTGTCCTGCATTTCGTCCGATATGCTCAGAAAACTTAACCAACTGTGTTTGCTCATAAGGTCCCTCTATTTTTTCTGCAACTTTTATTTCCAGAGTATCTCCATTTGGGTGAGGAATAGAAGTCGTAAACATATACCATTTCCCTTGATATTCATTCAAAGTAGTATCTGTCAATTCTTCCAAACAAAGAGCCTTCAATTTTATCAGCTTTTCTGCTTTTCGATCATACTCATATAAATCATGTTCCCCTGACTGATGATTCTCAGGACAGACATAAACTTTATCCCCGTTTCGATAAATAGCAGGAAATGATAAATGGGTAGTCAAATCTAAGATAATATTACAATCAATTACTTCCCATTTAACTCTATCAACAACAAGATGAGCAATTCGTCCTCTATGGAGTGAATAATCAAATTCTTCTACTAATAGATGGATTTCCTTTTCATTAAAATCTAATATAAAAGGATCCGCAAACCACTTCTTACCTTGATATTTACCATTGCTAATCCAATGTATCTGATTATTTTTCAAATCATCAAATCCATGAAGGCAAATACCTAAATGCCATTCATCTTCCTTGATATTTTCTTTAAAATGTAAATTAGACATTTGTTACTTTAAATTAGTAATTCATTGAAAATTTATTTTTTAAAAAGAACGTGCTGAAACTTTTGAATAACAGCATGATATAATGCATAATAAAAAGGTGTTTTATCCTTTGGATTATATGTATAATGACAATCACAATTTCTGAACTCACTCCACCACTTTCTCCAACTTACAAATTTATATCTAAGATTTTGACCAAAATCCTCAAATTCGGACATTGCCGTAAAAGGCTTTGTTCTTACAACAGCACTACTATAATCAATATGTCCCTCTAAAGTAGATTTTGCCCACTGATATGGAAGATTAAGCCCTCCAAAAGTATAAGCATAACTCCATGTTGAATTTCTAAAATTTACCTCTAGAAAATACAAGTTCCCTTTTTTATCCACAAGGATTTCAACCTCAAAAATACCTGAGTAATGGACCTCTTTCAGAATATTCTGTACCTTTTCTACGAGTTTTGGATTATTATGAGGTTCCATCAACATATATACTCCATAGCTTTTCGGTGTAAACCTTAGATAATCGGCAGTATAAGGCATCCAAATCTCATTACCACCATTAATACTAAATCCATCGAAACAGATTTCATTTTTCTTCTCAATGAATTCCTGTACCAATAATTCATCTGCTTTAATTTGCTTATATGCTTCTTTAAGTTCAGCCTCAGTTTGACAAATAAACACATCATCTTTCCATCCACCTAAAGTAGACTTAGTTACTTTAGTAAATACAGGATAATTTAAAGATGTAGGCATTTGTCCTTTTTTAAGAGTTTCTCCTTTAGGCTTGTCTATACCACATTTTACAGCTAAATCACAGATATGATTTTTATCCATATAATAATTGATACGTCCCTCACATCCTGCATTAAAAAAATAGAATTTATCTTTTAGCTTTTCATAATTTGCATCTAGAATACTTGCGCCATTGTCACTAGATGTAAATACAAAAGGCTTTTCACGTTCATTACCATATACTGATAATAATAACTTTAAGCCTTCTTCCATCGTTTTAACACGATGCATTTTCTTTACATACTTACAATGTTTAATCAAAAAACTATATTTTCCAGAAACTATTGGAATAGGAGTTATCCCTACTTCACCCAAACTCCTACATATACCAAGTGGATTATAATGGTCCTCACAAAGCAATATAAATTTATGCTTTTTCAAATTTTCATTTATTTTTTCCATTTTTATTTATTTAAAATACCACAATTTCAAATCATTAACTATCATAAATGCTACCAGGATAAAACCCAGATAACCATTCAAGCCATAGATTACATTCAACAATGGGCGATATGGCACAAAACATGCAATCATGCAGCCTACGATACCACCTACAATAATCAAAATCTTATAAAGTTTTGTACCATCTGTTGAGATTACACGAATGCCAGTCCAAAGTAAAGGACATGCAGAAGTGTAGATACCAAAGAAGATGATAACAGTGAAAACTGTTGCAAGAAGAGGATGAATGCTCTTTGCCAAAACCAACGCAGGAATACCAACATTCCAGGTGGAATCAATATTGGCAATCAAAGCAACACAGCAAACAGCTGCGGCAGCAAAGATGGCGAGAGTAGAAAGCAACATACCCATATTCACTTCCTTCTTGTCATGGTTAGCACCAATCTTACTCAAGAAGGCAGCAAACCACAATATGACAAATCCGCCATACGAAGCACCAGAAGCAAATGGATTACCATCTCCTACCTGAGTAATCTCATACTTACCGCTATCTACGGCTTGCAATCCTTCCGTAAAATGAGGGAAACCGCTAACAGCAGTCCAGATTGCGACAAAGATAATGAGTACTACAATAATAGGACCGAAGATACCCAATGTCTTGACAATACGATTCAAGCCAAATACAGCAGTTACGATGACCAATGCTGCAAGTATAGCTGCACCAACGCCATTAGGCAATCCCCACTGCTCCATAGCAGTAGAATTGGCACCTCCACACATTACCACAAAGCTCATATAGCAGAATAAGGCTGAGAAATAATCGAAAAATTTGCCGATATATTTTCCGCAATATGCCTTATAAATATCTCCATTATGCTTTACATGCAAACGATGACCATTTGATATGAACGAGAGATTGGTATATACATATATTATAGCACATACTGCTATTACGACCCAGAACTCACTACCATAAGATGCCTCGTATTGCATCACCTCTTGCATTGTCGCAAAACCGGCACCAATATAGAATGCTATACAAGCACCACAAAACTGTAAGATTCTCTTAAATTTATCCATTATACTTATTTGTTACTGAAAGCAAATTCAACGGCTAATACAAATCGTGGTTGTTTGGTAAGAATATCATTTGCCCAGGCATAAAGATTGATATTCTTATGAGAATAATAACATCCCATAGACAAATCCACATCCTGATCAAACTTCCAGGAATGAATAGCACCTACCATAGGAGTAATGCTGTTTCCCTTGCCTGGAAGATCAAAAGTATGACCGATATAGCTCCATTGCTTTGCGGAAGTTAATTCATCCTCATTATTCTCCAACCAGGTATCGGTTACATAAAACCATTTGCCATCATTCGTAATATTACCATTGATGTAAAGAGCCGATGTTAAATAACTGAACTTGTGATGATCATTCAGATCAAAAGAAGGGGTCAACTGTGCACCAATCTTCAAATAATCATTTATCTTTGTTCCACCTCTTACGATATAACCGATATAATTAGCAGCACCATTGGTATATAAGTCAACACCAGTTTGAAAATGGTTACCAATACCATATTGCAAGGTAGAATACGTTTCCCAAGTATCAGCCTTGGCTCTATATTTCATGGAAGAATAACCATATAGTTTCTGGTCACCAACAGTAGTTCCAAAATTAGGAATCTGCGAAAAGGCACTGATGCTCAATACAAGCATCAGCGCTACGAATAAAAATCTCTTCATCTATAATACCATATTCTTAAGTTATCTTCAACTATCGTATTTGTTGAAAAAATAATTCCTTTTATACCATGGGGGAACTGTACATTTTCCCAATCTTGCAGCATGATGGAATATCGCTACCAGATAGTTTGATATACATTCTAAAAATCAATTTTAATAAAGGATTTTTAGAATGTACCAAACCATTAAATCCGCTCCAAGCCATAACTTTAGAACACCTTTAAAATCTGCTTAACAAAATCACGTAAAGCACCTTGACCGCCATTATATTTACATACATAATTAACTAAAGGCTTTATAGATTCTTCTGCATCATTAGGACAAGCTGTATAGCCACATACTTTAATACAATCCATATCATTAAAGTCATCGCCTATATATGCAACTTCATCTATGGTTCCATTGTATTTAGCCAAAATCTCATTCAATTTAGCTAACTTATCGTTAACCCCTTGATGGCATTCTGTTATTTTCAGCTCTGCAGCTCGTGTAGAAACGATTTCAGATTTTCGGCCAGTAATTATAATAGGGACAATTCCAATTTGGTCTAGAGTATATATGGTATAGCCATCTTTGATATCAAAAGCCTTGAATAATTCTCCGTTGGCAGACATGTAGATTTTACCATCAGTCAAAGTTCCATCTACGTCCATTACTAAATATTTGATTTTCATTTTTCTAAAATGTTACTAAATATACTAGGTGTCAAGAACTTAATATGTGATGTTTCATCAAGAGAATCAGCATATTTCTTTAAAAGTTTAGAAATAGCTTTATTAATTTCATCATACTTTGAACTAAAACGAACCTCCTTGTAATTATTTTCATTGAAATAACTACCCTGTTCTTTGAAACCATCAAAACCAGCTATAGCAAATGATGTAATACCAATACGTTGCAAAACCTTAAGCAACATTAAAGAGGTATTATCAGAATATTCTTCAGTTCTATCTATATATGAATCATAATTAACCACTAAATCCTCTTTATTGTCAGTAGCTACATTAGAAGTCACAACAGATTTCACATCAAGACACAGTTCTTTATATTTATCATATCTCTTCTTACTTCCCCAGAAAGTAATATAATCAGAAGTTTGATATTCCTTATCTATAAAGTTCACAAGAATAACTTTTGCATTGTTATCCTCTATATATTGTGAAATTATATTCTTGTATTCGACAATAGAGCTACCAGGCATAATCAAAAGAATATTTCGTCCTTCCAACTGCTTCTTTAGATTCTCCAAGGCAACAGAATCATCAACTTTGGTATTATTATACTCTTGATAAAGACGCTGTATATTATCATAATCATAACTCATACGCTTTTGAGGATCAATCATACTGATAATATACTTGATGTCTTTAGTCGCCAATCTAAATTTCTCGGTAAGATACAGAATATTGTTTGGATGCGACTTATAAATACCAGCCATAAGAGCAGGAACAGAGTAGCCCCACTTATATTGCAACTGATATGGATGAATATAATCATCTATCAAATCTAAGATTGCATCAAAATTGTAATCAAAATTGCGCTTACGTACAAGATAATCAACAATCAACTCAGTATTTAAGTTACCTGCAACCTTGCCCATACCATGAAGAGTTCCATCTATAAGAATATCTCTTTTACCATTACTCAATCGTATAATTTCTTGAGCAAAGGCAAAGGATAACTGATAGTTATTGTGAGAATGAAAATCTATTGCAATATCTTCATCAAGGTTATGGTCAACCATTGTATATATGCGATCTACATCATCCATATACATAGCTCCATAAGTATCAACAATTCCAAAACCATCAGGATGAATCTGATTCACAAAATCTAAAATATCCAAGAGTTCTCTATCTGTATATCCCAAAGTATTAACTCCTTGAATATACAACATATAACCCTTTTCTTTTACTTCCTTAAGATGCTTAACAATTTCATCCTTGTGATGAAGAAAACTATCCTTTTTCCAGCCTACACGAATTCCATCAATAGATGTCCCATCATATGGTTTCAATGTACTCCAATCAAAAAGTTCATAGTCAACAAAAGCTACATACTTAGTACCCTTCGTTTTATCAACAAAAGGGCGAATCTGATCTACGTCTGTAAAAAAGGTAGAATTACCCTTATATTCTACCTTTTTAGGATCTCTAAGAAAACCAATTTCGATTACGTCAATATTAGCACTAGCTAAACGATGAGAAATATCTTTGATTTCATGATCAGGAAAGGCGCAATTGATAATTCTACCACCATCGCGCAACGTACAATCTAATATTTTAATATTCTTCATATTTCTAAATTTGATGATTCTTTAATTTATCAGCAATAATACCTCTAACTTTTTCCAAATCATTTTTTGTATCAACAGAAAGAGATTCTGACTCAATTTTCTTGTAAAAGATTGGAACGTTGTTTTCCAAAAAACGAAGATGATCAATATCCTCAATCTTTTCCATCTCACCCATCGGAGCATGGGCAAAGAAATCAAGAGCTAACTTGTTAAAACACTCTATTCCAATCGCCTTCTTATACTTAAAGAAAAGAGAGCCTTTTGGACTAGGAATAGGCAATCTTGACTGATACATACATCTGCCATCTACACCCAGCACAATCTTAACATTTGCAATGTCTATCAATTCTGCAGGATCTTTAATTTCTCTATAAACGCTACCAAAATAAGGCTTGTCTGACACAACTTCATTTGGCAAAGCAGCCTTAATATTCTCAGGAAGAATTAAAGGTTCATCACCATTAATACTAACATAATAATCTGCCTCTATTATGTTAGTCACCTCCCAGATTCTATGTATATGATTAGGAGCAGTATTGCTTGTCATAACATACTTCATGCCATACTCTTTACAGCAATCAGCAATACGCTCATCATCAGTAGCAACAAATACATCTGCAAACTCTTCTACCTTTTTTGCCTGATTATAAGCCCACCAGACCATAGGCTTACCACAAATATCAGCCAAAGGCTTGCCCGGAAGTCTAGAAGACTGGTAACGGGCAGGAATAACACCAATAATTTTCATTGTATTATATATTTTAATTAAAAAAAATTATTTAAATAACGAATCAAAATCTACTCTTTCAAAAGCCTCTAATGCACCTCCTCTAGTTGCATTATAAATTCTAAAGCCATGTTCTTTGGAATATTTCTCAGCAAACTCAAACGCAACTTTCATCTCCCAAGTAGGATTTGGTTTGATATGACTTTGAGTATCCATATCTTTACCATAAAAATGATTTTGCCCAGAATTATTATAATATATAGACCCATCACGATTAAGATTTACAGCATAAGACATATCACAACCAATCAAATAAATCTCGGAACATCCTATATGTCGCGCCCATTCAAAAGTTTCATAAGTTGTACAAGCTATAGAATAATAATAATCAGTTACATCTTCTGTAAATTTTGGATTATCTAATAAACTTCTTGAATTCTTTATTTTAACAAAGACTTTATTTCCTTTAAAACGAAGAGAACGCAAATAGTTTATATCCCAAAATATTTTCAGACCAGCTTCACAATTACGCACTATTGCATTTTTCTTTTTATAAGCACCATCCTCTGTTAGAAAAAGAAAATCTGGTCTCCATTTTGTTTTTGGATAAATTCTTGCTATAATGTTAATGCCTATTGATAAATCTCCATTTTTATGGATTTTATCTAAATCTTCAGGACGTAAACTTGGTCCATTACATACAATAAAACAACGTTTACCAGAACAACTATTTTTTAGTTGCTTTATTTTTTGCACATTACAAGAACGACGCCCTAATAAATAATAAGGAACAATATTAAAAAACGTCAAGAACCAACGATAAATCAACAATAAAAAATCTTTCATATCACAAAACTTTTATAATTCTAAATGCTTTAACTAATATTTTTTTTACCGCAACTGGAGCCTTAAGATTTTGAATTAATAATAATAATTGCTTAACTAAAGTAAATTTAATACTAATCATACCAAAGCTTGATTTTGGCAACCTATCAAAAATTGCTTTAATTTCACAACTATTATATATCTTACTCTGAATAGGACCAGAATACGATTTTAAACGATCAATAACAAAAATATCCCTAATATATCTGAAACTCAAAGGACTCAATACCTGTAAAGCATAGTCTTCATATTTAATTTTATTATCAAAATAATCCCGATCAGTTCTTTGAGTAATAGAACCTTCATTACATTCATAATGATAATAAGCCTTATGTAGATTAATGACTTTACATTGATAAGTTGTGAGTATTTTAAACAGCAACAATTGATCTTCACAGAAAGTCAAATCTGTATTGAATTTTATATTTTGGTATAAATTACGACGTATGAGTTTATGCCACAAAGAACCGAAGACTTCGCCTTTAATGATTTTCTCCAGTAGTTCTTCTGATGTTGTACAATCAACCTGTCTAACATATGTTTGCCCATGCTTAGTATTATAATAATAATCAGAAACCAGGATATCGGCATCACTTATTTCATTCATCATATCGCTCAACATATTTGACTCTATCCAATCATCAGAATCAATATGAATGACATACTCCCCTGTGGCTAAAGACACGCCAAGCTGTCGTGCAGAAGCAACTCCTGCATTTTCCGTATGAACAACCCTAAACCTATTATCCCTTAAAGAATAGCTGTCGCAAATTTTACCAGAATTATCAATACTTCCATCATCGACAATTATAACTTCATAATCACAATAAGTCTGCTTTAGAATTGAATCTAAACACCTATATATAGTACTTTCAGCATTATATACAGGTAATATAAATGTAACCAAACTATTCATCTTATTTTTTTTTCATTTTATTGAGATATAATAAGAATACGACTGATATGTATAAGGCCATCTGGTTGTAAGTTGTTGTATATGTATAAAAAGTAACGCCTACTACCAATATCTTTGAATATAGACAAAGTAAGCCTAATGATAATACAGAAATCCGTTTCCTCTTATAAGAACGAAATGTAGATAATACAAATGACATCAAACAAATGACTATCAATGCTCCGTATTTACCAAAATCTGAAAAGAAAGAACTTATCCAAGTATAAAATATATTACCTTGAATTCCCAGTTTAAAGCCTGCCTCCCAAGATTCTTCTACTGTTCTAAAATGTCCATCGATTATACCCATTAAGAATGAATTAACACCATAACCACTATAAGGAGGATTGATATACCAATAGTTATTATTAAAGTTTAGCAGCCCCTCACCGGCATATAAAGACATCCAAATAAATGGATTGTCCATATTTCCATTATCATCACTTGTAAATCTTGCTAAAGTTACTACCATAAGGCCCATTACTGCAACCCCACATATTATCAATCCATAAAAATTCACTTTCTTAACTATCTTTGGCGACATTTGTCCTTTAAATAACATATAAACCATAAATAGATACAAGAAATTTTGAACTAATCCAGATCGTCCACCATTAGACATTTCGTGAATAATATCTGTTAATATACAAGCTATCAAACCAAAAATTAGTTTTTTATTAAGCCTGTCTTTCTTCAACTGGAAGCACAATAGCCATGGTGTTACTAAAGAAAACAACATTTCTATAAAATAGAACTTACGTCCAAACCAAGATAAATAATCATTTGAAGCTATACCCGAAAGCCTTTTGTCATAAATATCAGCTACTGCGCTTTGGTTAGCTAATATCGATGGTAAATGAAATAAAGATTCTACAAAAGGTAATATGGCAATAATACATATAAATACAGACAATTTATCTATTAGAAAATATTGCTTATTACTAACTATTAAATTCGGGGTTGAGACACAATACTTTCTCAACGGAATGAAAGATACCAATATACAAAAATTCCAATATATTGCTGGTGGTATTGTTATATTCTGATAATCTCTAAAAACTCCATTAGATGCATTATAAAAGACGAAACTACAAAAAGCCGAAAAAGCATAAAACATACAAACAAAAGAATAGGCATCCAATCTCTTAAATTTTGTGAATCTAATGCTATATAGCAAAAATGCTGTTAAAAACAATATAATGCTAGCTAATACAATATAATTTGCTTCCATTAAATAAACTGTTTTAAAAATTGTATTGATTTATTACGCAAATCATCTATTTTTTTATTTCCCACACAAGATGATAAGATATTATCCAAATCAAAGTTTTCAAGATCTGTTACTAGATTATTCTGAAGACTAAATAACTTTAATAATGAGTCAAATCTAGCATTTCCTCGTTCTTGATTTCCTAACACTATAAAAGGTTTATTAAATATGATACTGAAGACACAAGCATGAAAAGAATCTGTTACCACTAATTTTGCGTCATTAAAACCTTGCAACCATTTTTCTATAGACGGCATTATTCGCTGTTCAATTGGAGCGGTTTGTTTGACATTTGAATTATTAACAGAAAAGGGTATTAAGCCCTTAGCTTTAGCAACTTCATTTATAAAAGTTGTTTTCTTTGAACTTGGATTTAAAATATAAGTCAAGAGATTACCAGAACTCTTACCTATATCTGCTTTTTCTATCAACTTAACATAATCATCTCTTGATAGCAACAGAGTTGGATCTAATACCTGAATAGAGTCTAAATTAAGCTTTTCCTTCAGCAATTTTATCCCAGAGTCCTCTCTTACTGAGATAGCAGAAAATAGCTTTCCAGCTTCTGCAACCAATTCTGTTTCTTGATCAGTAAACTCCCAATCATTAACGCCAAAAGAAGCCGCATAAGCAATCCTTTTGATATTCCAATCACGTGTAAAAGAAAGAAATGCATTTTCTATACCTGCATTCCATTGACTTTTAAAATAACAAGGTCTCCAAACCTGATCACTACCAACAATAATAGCATCAAGATTCATTTTCTTTATATCATCGAATGATTTGATAATATATTCATGAATATATTTCTTGCGGAAATTCCAAATATGCTGACAAATAATTGGAGCTTCCTTTTTATATCGAGCTTCCTGAAATATGACAACGTCACGACCTATGATTCTCTTTACAAATCTTTTCGGAATATATTTCCATCTTGTTTTATCATATTGCTGCTCTCTATTAAAAACATAAACTTCATGTCCCAAACGTTCAAGTACCGTCTGCAACGCATAAGACTGAAGTATTCCTCCATAATTAGTATGGAGAACTAAAGATAATATTCCTATTTTCATAGTTTTGTATATCGCATTAAAATAAGTCTCGGGATACCCCCTGCAACAATCAGAAAAGTAGCTTAATAAAATTGCTCATGACAGTTTGCATATCTGAGACTCTATAAGTTATTAATTTGTTTATTCTATCCTAGACTCTCCATTCGCCCTTCTAATGGATTTATCCAATCCCTCTATCAATCCATCATACGACCATTTCTCTATCGAGACTTTCGATTGTATATCACCAATACAGCGTCACCACTATATTACAAATGGTTACACCTATCAGTTTTTTGAAAAATGTTATTTTGTATCATGCTTACTGAGATTCGAGAGATTCGTGTTCAAAATCATCCCAGCCTGTAAGTCCTAAAAAACTTATGGGTTGGGATTTTTTCTTTGTTTATTCACATCATTTCTCTCCCCCATCAGCACTCTCATCACACTTGGCATGTACATTCTCATTCCCCAATACACTCCTACGCATACCATTACGCATGCCAACGGAGCAGTGAGATAGCAGAAGGTCTGCATATACCAGGCATCACTCATCGGCGCCATCTTATTAATAATTGCTATCACATAACCAAGGATGAAAGGGTGCAGGGCGTAGATAAAGAAGGAGGTACCAGCCAGCTTCTTGTTCCATCGATACAAGCCTTGATGCCTGCACATCGCTGAAGCCACGATGATGAGAGCCGCACTTTGGAAGATAACCAACCACGGATGAATCATCCTCGAAACACTGTCGCCTATCGCCGAGCCAGTATAAGTCTGCATCGCCATCAGAATCACTGCCAACGGTACTATCGCATATCTCCACCTCCAAAGCACATCGGTGAAGTCTTGCTTCATGATGGCGAAATAAGCACCACAACCAAAGAACAATCCCGCTGCCGTGAAAGTACAGCTCATCCACGCCACCCTGATGTCGAAGGCATAAACTGCCATCAGCAGGAGGATGAAGAAGAAGCGCAACCTCTTGATAAGCCAGAAAAAGGCAGGTGATAGAACGACCATCATGATGAGGTCTCTCATATACCAGAATGGCAAAAGTACAGGACCGCTGTTGTGGGTCTCCACTCCGAGCCAAGTAGTCCGCTCATCCCATACGCTGCTGTCCCAAAGCATGTGGAGACAACCATTCTGAAGGAAATAATCGCCGAATCCGCTCCATGGCTTGCCATGCAGGAGTATGCCACCCAGCTTGAACGCCAAAGTCCAGAGCACGATGAGCACGTTCCATGAGATGTATGGGATTACGAGACTGTGCCATCTTTTCTTCAGTTTCCCGACATACACCTGTTTGCTATACTCCTCAACCTTCCGAAAGAGGAGGTATCCCGATATGATAAAGAAGATGGGTACAGCACTTCTGGCTATTACTACCGAAAAGAACAGTCGGATATAATCATAGA
>JAIJLI010000086.1 GCA_022722495.1 Dialister sp.
GGCGGTCTTGAAAACCGTTAACCTTGCAAGAGGTTCATGGGTTCGAATCCCATCCCTTCTGCCAGAATTATATTCGCGGGAAGCCGCGGTTTCAGAAAGCACTGTCATGAGCGGCGCGCTCATGACAGTGCTTTTTATAGTTAGGGAAACGCTGATTCAATCGTTGTCCGACGTGGGATGTATTTTCATGCCATGCTCGTCATAACTAAATAGCTAGTTACTAGTCACTTATTTCCACAAAAGGAGTCTTTCATGTACCTATTCCATCGGCATATCGATCTCGCAAGCGAATTGAAGAAAGCCGTCGGGCTGGCCGTGGGCGCAGCCATCTACTCGGCGGGCCTCAATCTTTTCCTGATCCCGAATGACATCATCGACGGAGGCATCACAGGCATTTCGCTCCTCGTGCAGGCGCTGACGGGGATCCCCTTCAGCGTGCTCATCGTCCTTCTGAATCTGCCCTTTTTCTACATCGGCTATCGGCGGCTCGGAGCGCGGCTTGCTCTGTCTTCGACCTTTGCGATCGTCATCCTCTCGCTATGCTCGTCCTATTTCGAGACGATGAAGCCCGCGACGTCGGATCCTTTCCTCTCGACGATCTTTGGCGGCATCATCATCGGCATCGGTGTCGGCATCGTCATCAAGAGCGGCGGCTCGACAGATGGCACGGAGATCATGGCGATCTGGATGGATAATAGATTTCCTTTCTCTGTGGGTGAGATCATCATGTTTTTTAATTTCTTCATCCTTGGTGCGGCCGGCTTCGTCTTTAGCTGGAACAGTACGATGTATTCCCTCATCGCCTACTTCATCTGCTCGCGCATGATCGATGCGGTCTCGACGGGTCTCGACTCGTCGAAAGGGGTCTTCATCGTGACGACCTCTTACGATGCGGTGTCCGATGCGATCGTTCACGATATGCATCGCGCCGTCACCCGCCTGCACGGACAGGGAGGCTTCCTGAAGGATGATAAGGATGTCCTCTACTGCGTGGTGAGCCGTCTGGAGATCACCAAGCTGAAGCAGGTCGTTCACGCCATCGATGCTTCGTCCTTCCTCTCTGTCTTCGATGTACAGGAAGTCCAGGGGGGACTGGTGAAGGGGAAGAAGTAAGTGGTGGAGAGACTGGGAGACACGCTCAGGATGACGAAATGCGCCGCACCACCCCCGTAGAACCTATAGAACCCGATCCCCCTCTTTCGCTCAATCAAGGGGCAGCACGCCCCATGGGCTAACCCTTAGAACCCATTGAACCCGTTGAACCTTTTCCCGCTATTGTCGCTTTCTTGTCATCCTGTTATACTACAAATACCACAAAGTTTTGAAAAGGAGAGTAACTATGAAATTTCTGTTTAATCATCAAAATTTCAACGTGCTTGATCTCGAAAAAAGCATTGCCTTTTATGAAGAAGCGCTGGGACTTACGGTGAACCGTACTTATAAAGCTTCTGACGGCTCCTTTATCCTGACGTACATGGGAGACATGGCGACGGGCTTCCAGCTCGAGCTCACCTGGCTGCGTGATCGCAAGGAAGCCTACGATCTGGGGGACAATGAATTCCATCTGGCTTTCGAGGTGGATAATATGCAGGAAGCCTATCAGAAACACAAGGCGATGGGCTGCGTGTGCTATGAGAACAAGGATATGGGCATCTACTTCATCAATGATCCGGACGGATACTGGATCGAGATCATCCCGGGAGGACATTGATGGATCCGATATTTACCAGAACTGCCCGCATCATAGATGAGAAGGGCATCGAGTGCCTCCAGGCCAAAACAGTCGCGGTCTTTGGCATCGGAGGTGTTGGTTCTTATGCGGCAGAAGCACTCGTGAGAGCGGGCGTGGGACACCTCATTTTCATCGATAAGGATGATGTTGATATCACAAATCTGAACCGCCAGCTGGTCGCTGACTTAACGACCGTCGGAAAAAATAAGGCAGAAGTCATGGTATCACGTGCGCACCTCGTTAATCCGGCCTGTGATGCGAAGGCCATGCCCATTTTCTATCGCCCCGGCGACGAGGACTTCATCAGAGATCTCCATGCCGACTACATCATCGATGCCATCGATGATGTACCGGCGAAGATCTCCATCGCGGAAGTCTGCTGGAAGCTGAAGATACCGGAGATCTCTTCCATGGGAACGGGCAATCGCCTGCGGCCGGAGATGCTGCAGATCGCTGACATCAATAAGACCTCTGTCTGCCATCTTGCCCGCAAAATGAGAAAGGAGCTGAAGGAACGTCGTGTGAGAAAACTCACGGTCGTCTACTCGAAAGAGCTCCCGCACAAGCCCATCGGCGAAGGCCATGCCCCCGGCTCCATTTCCTTCGTCCCGCCCGTTTCCGGCATGATGATGGCAGGCTACGTCGTGCGCGCCCTGCTGAAGGAAAAAGGGATCGGGTAAAGGAGGCGCGGGCTTCCTCTCGCCATGGATCATGTATTCTTTGAGATCGGGACATATCTGGCGCTTGCCAAAGCTTTCGCGCCACGCCCATCACACTATTGGAGCCTCACCCTTAGTCCCTGATCTCTATTTTCCCCACAAGGAGGCCCTATATGATCACCGAAATCCATCATCCGGAATGGCTCACGCTGGATGTGGGCGGTCAGACTGTTCTTGGCTATAACCAGGAATGGTATCCGCAGGAGAGGCAGCGCTTGGCAGGCTGCGGGCCTACGGTCGCTGCCATGATGGCAGCCTATCTGGAAAAGAAAGAGTGGAAGACGCCGGTGAAAGACCGGGAGCTCGCGCTTTCCGTGATGCTTTCCCTGTGGCAGTACGCGACACCAAGGATGCACGGCCTCTACAAGACGCGCTGGCTGAAGGAAGGCCTCGCAGCGTATCTTTCAGAGAAAGGCCTGTCTGGTGTCGTAGAATCGCTCTCTATACCGTCTATCCACCTCCTTGCGCCAAAGCCGGAACGGGTCATCTCCTTCATCAAGGCGGGGCTTTCGGCGGACTGTCCGGTGGGATTTTTGAATCTTCACAGCGGGGGTGAGCCCATTCCCTATCATTGGCACTGGATGCCCATCGTAGCGATGGAAGAAACCGAAGAGGGGACCTTCTGCACCCTTTGGGATGAGGGGAAGGCCCATCGATTCTGCCTGGAAGGCTGGCTCAAAAATACCAGGTTCGGCGGCGGGTTTGTCAGAGTGACCGGCGCCTGATGGACACTCTCATTGTCATTCTTCCGGACTTATCACGTGATTGACCTTTCAACGGGGATAACCATTTCCCGTCCCCCAAAAAATGTATTGCAAAGGAGGATCTCGAAAATGAAAAAAATGATCGCTATGGCACTGATCTCTGCACTGGCTCTGCCGGGCGCTGCCATGGGAGCAGCCCAGCTGCCTTCCTCGGAAAAAATGCTGAATGATTACAGCCGCTATGCCGTGGTCTATACCAGCGATGAAGAGCGCGTCTATGTGGATACCGAGACGATCGAGCGCGATCCGGCCAATGCGGGAGAGCTCCCCGTCATCCGTGGGACGCTGTACGCGGAGGTCTATAAAGACCCGCTCACCTATCCCGATTATGGCAATGACCGCATGGTCGAGTACATTTTCCAGTATGAGACGGCCGTGGGTGCCGATCAGTATGGCCGAGAGATCCGGTACCGCATCTTGAATAAGCTGCAGGGTGTCTACACACCTGATGGCAAACCGGCTGCCTATACAGGCGTCCACGATGAACCGGCGGACGAAGCAGATGACATCTACGCTGCCATGTATCGTCTGTCGAAAAATTATTAAGAAGCGGGGAATGGGGAGCCGCGGGGCAGATCCCTTTTCCATTTACAAATTCTGTCCACTGCTATATAATAGATAAAACTTCACTTATCAAGCAGAGAAGCCATGAGACATGTCTTTTGGCTTCTTTTTTGTTTATGGATCCTTTGCAAGGGAAGCTTTGATCCCATCTGACTCTGCGATGGGATCAGTGCTTTTCGCGGATCTCTTCTTAGGGGAGAACAATATGCAGCTCTACATTGCGGGCGGCTGCGGCGACCAGGGCCGCAATTGCTTCTATATCGAAGGGGATCGGCATGCCTTCATCGTAGACGCGGGGACGTCGACGGACGGGCTGGACCGTCTGCCCGACCTGTCACCGGAGATGATCCGCCGCGCGGAATATCTTTTCGTGACCCATTCTCACAAAGACCACACGGGCGCGATCGAATATCTGGAAAACAATGGCTTCACCGGCCCCGTCCTGATGTCAAACCAGACCTACCAGCAGATCCATTACAAGCCGAAGAACACAATGATTCTTGACTCCACCGCACCTGAGCTTTCCCTGGACGGCGAACTCTCGCTCCGCTGGGGACGGACGGGACACTGTGCCGGTGCGGTCTGGTACTACATCACCGTGGATGGGAAGCGTCTCTTTTTCTCCGGTGACTACCGGGAGAATGATACCTTCTACCGCTGCGATGCCGTTCGCGGTCTCACGGCGGATCTTGCCGTCATCGACTCCGCTTACAGCCGCATGGATCGGGCAGAGGATATGAGAAAAGCCGTCGCAGACGCGGCGAAAGAGGCACTGGGTCAGTCGGCTCCGCTCCTCCTGCCGGTCCCCTCCTACGGCCGCGGCCTTTCTATGGCGATGCTCTTTTATCAGACCTTTGGCGAGGCATATCCCATTCACATGTCCGCAAAGCTTCGTGACCAGTGGCTGCGCATCGGGCATCGGGGCTATTTTGCCCACGAAGAGATCTTGGGCTATCCCTTCGATATTTTCAGGTCGTGGGATGAAACATCTCTGGAAGGCGGGCACATCTATTTCCTGACGGATGCCCAGCTCTCCAAGGCGAAGAGCCGAGAGCTCATCGACTGCCATCCCGAGCTCTCCGTCCTCATGACCGGTAGCCTTCACGGCTATGGCAAGGCAAAGTCCTACTACGAGTCCGGCCGCGCAGCCTTCGTCCTCTGGCCGAACCATCTCACCAAGCAGGAAACTGCAGATCTCGCAGCGGCGAATGCGTTCTCTCTCGTCGTTCCTTTCCACAATCCGAAGGAAAAGCCGGAGACGGATGTGTATACCTTTTGAGCGAGGGATGGAGCGGCGGGCACGGAAGGCGCAGCCGGCTTCTCATTGACGGGGCCTGTCGCAGGTCCACTTCCGTCAAAAGCGCCGGGGACTTTCCTTTGATGAGGCACCCCACTGCCCTCTTTTTCCCTCTTCCCCACGCATGTTATAATAGAAACAGAAGAAAACAGGGAGTGATCCCTTCGTCATAGAAAGGCGGGATGCATATGCTTTCTTATAAAAAAATCCTGGTACCGTATGATGGTTCCGACCATGCAAAGAAAGCGCTCCAGCAGGCCATTGCTATTGCTGAAGACGGTGAAGGCGCAAAGCTCTTCGTTGCTTCGGTGTGCAACATGGTATCCGCGATGAGCAATTTTGATCAGGTCTCCATCGCAGAAGGTTGCCTCACGACCAAGCTGACAGAAGATCTGGAAGCGCAGTGCAAGGCGGATCTGGAGGAAGCCAAGGCTTTGATTCCGAAAGGGGTAGAGACGGAGATGATCTATGAAGTCGGTTCTCCGGGACCTGTCCTTTTGAATGTGGCCGACGATAAGAAATGTGACCTCATCGTCATGGGCAGCCGGGGCCTCGGTCCCCTGAAGGGCATCTTCATGGGCTCTGTTTCCAGCTACCTCGTCAGCCGTTCCAAGTGCCCGATCCTCATCGTGAAATAATTGAGACAGAAGCTGTAAATGCCGGCATTGGCATTTACAGCTTTTTTAGTGCAAGGTTAGCCACTGGGGCGGCTCGCCCCCTTGAAAGCCTCTCTTGAATGAGAAATTAGAAATGAGAAATGCGAAATGGTGGTGCGGCGCATAAAAATATAGAAGCGCCGCAGAGTATAGATGATGGCTATGCCATGAGCTGGCATTTCAGTCACCAGTCACTAGTCACGCCTAATCCCTAATCCCTAGCTACTATATATAACAAGCAGATCTCAAAAAATAATTTGCTTTTCCTCTTCTGCTGTGCTATGATTACTATCTGACTACATATCGATTTCAAGGTGGCTTTTCAAAAAAATGGCTTGGACGAAGCATGGAAACGATGGGAAAAGAAAGGGCACCTGAAGTGATCTGAATGAAATGACAGACTTATGGAAACGCTGATTAAATCTGACAACGATTTAATCAGTGTTTCCCTATAGATACTGAGGAGGTGTCCCTATTTGGCAACTAAGGCAGCACAGCTGGCAGAGTGGCTAAAAGAACTGCAGGATAGAGTGGATGCTGACGGCAATCTTTCCTATGCGGAGATCATGCGCTTTCAGCAGGAGAAGAACCTGACAAAGAAACAGTTCGACAGCATTTTTACACTTCTTCATGAGCATCACATCGAGCTTGTCTATGATGATGACATAGAGGATGATGCAGAAGAAGGCCCGACCGACGCCGATTTTGACGGAGATCCCGGAGACGATGACCTGTCCGACGATGTCCTTCTGGATGACAAGGATGGGCTGGAAGAAAAAGAGTGGGAAACGGATAATTCCGACGAAGCCTATGACGCAGCGGCCGGCGGTATCAGTGATCCTGTCCGTCTCTATCTCCGCGAGTGCGGCTCGAATCCTCTCCTTTCCGCAGAGGAAGAGATGCGCCTTGCCAAGCTTATCGAGCGCGGCAAGCATAAGGATGCGACGGAAGAGGAAAAAGAGGAAGCAAAAGCCGCAAAGAAAGAAATGGCCAATGCCAACCTGCGTCTGGTCGTTTCCATCGCCAAGAAATATCCGGGGCGCGGCATGCCCTTCCTTGATCTCATTCAGGAAGGCAATATCGGCCTCTTGAAGGCTGTTGATAAATTCGACTATACCAAAGGCTATAAATTTTCTACCTATGCGACCTGGTGGATCCGTCAGGCCATCACCCGCTCCATCGCGGATCAGGCCCGCACCATCCGTGTGCCGGTACACATGGTAGAGACCATCAATAAGATGAATCGTGTCGGCCGCCGCTTCCTGCAGGAACATGGCCGCGAAGCGACAAATGAAGAGCTTGCCAAGGAAATGGGCATCAGCGTGGATAAGATCCGCGAGGCCAAGAAGGCGGCGCAGGATCCGATCTCGCTCGAGACGCCGATCGGTGAAAAAGAGGACTCCCATCTGGGGGATTTCATCGAAGACTCCAAGACCGCCTCTCCAGAGGATGAAGCAGCAGCGACCATGAGAAGAGAGCAGGTCTACAAAATGCTCGAAACGCTGACCGAGAGAGAAAAAGGCGTACTTGCCCTCCGCTTCGGCATGGATGACGGCACTCCGAGAACGCTCGAAGAGGTAGGCAAGCACTTCGGCGTCACGCGTGAACGTATCCGGCAGATCGAAGGCAAGGCACTGAAGAAACTCAAAAAACAGGCACTGCCGATGAAGGTAGATTAAAAAAGGGGCTGTGAAGAAATGAATCCTCATTTCTTCACAGCCCCTTTTTTACTTTGCTTTCATTTGGTTCAAGGTTCAAGGTTCAGGGTTCAGGGTTCAGGGCTCTTGTGGCGGCTTCGCCGCCTTTTTTTAGAAGATGGTATTCTCGTATCGCAGCCTTCCCCTCTAGGGAATGCTATTAAGTTAAGGAAATCGTTAACTACGTA
>JAIJLI010000087.1 GCA_022722495.1 Dialister sp.
ATGCAATTGAATACTGATATTTATAATAGCTTGGGCGTACTTTCTAATGACGAGAGCTATTTGGAAAAAGCTGCACGTTATCTTAAAAAATTGGCGCAAGCTAAAAGAGACGTGGAGAATGCAAAGGCTAAGGAAGAAGCCCTTGCTAGTATCAATCAGGCTTTTACGGAATTGAAGCTTCATCGCGAAGGAAAAATGGATTTTATTCCTGCGGAGGATTTGCTTAATGAGTTATAGGATAGAGGTTGCACCTGAGTTTGCCCGTAGATTGAAGAAATTAAGTAAGCGCTATAAGTCTATTAAGCAAGATTACGAAGATTTTTTGCATTCTCTTCAATCTAATCCTCTTCAAGGGGTAGATTTGGGTAAAGGGTTAAGAAAAATAAGAATGAGTATTGCTTCTAAAGGTAAAGGAAAAAGTGGTGGTGCCAGAGTTATTTCCTTTATGGCAATCATGAATGAAGAGGATGGTTTTATAGAACTATTGACCATTTATGATAAATCAGAAATGGAATCTATCTCTGATAAAGAATTGTTGAATTTAATGAAACGGAATGGTTTGTTTTAGAGCATAATAACGCAGAATCCTGCTGGTATCACAGCCAGCAGGATTCTGCGCTTTTCTTATATGACCTCTATTGAATTTTATTGACATCTACAGATCTCTAGTAAATTCTTATTCAGCATTTGTCTGCTGTTCAGTCTCTGTAGCCTCCTGCTGCTGAGTAGTCTCCTGTTGTGTAGAATCCTCTGTGGTAGCCTGTGGCTGGATAGGGGTGCCAACTTCTGTTGTATCTGAAGGAGCATCTGGAGTTACGGTATCAACTGGTGCTACCTCTGCGTTACCTACCATTCTGCTTGATGCAAAAACGTTGCTTTCATCAGTAAGATAGTTCTCTATAGTTGCTTCAAACAATTTTAGAAACTTTTTCGCTAAAAATCTTTTGTGTTTTTACGCATGTAGATAAGACAAGTATGTTTTTGCAGGATTGCACTGGGAGAGGGGGCATAAGTCTATGGCGCAGTACGACCATTACCCTTTATGTCGTATGACAACAATTTTAATCTTCTACGACAACAGATTTCCATTCCAAGAGTTTCCTGTCTAGTATAATCTTCTTAGCTTCGCCTCTTTTACCATCTATATAATAGTACTTGGCGAGTGACTCGTCAAACTGGGATACGAAGGCGGCTCTTACTCGGGCGCACTTCTCATTGATGGAATTGGAGAGGGGGTTGGTCAAGGCATCTATGCTCTGGCGAATCTTCTCTGCAGATAGATGCACAGGGCTTTCCTGCTTGGCGCAAATGTCGAGATAGATGGTGTATAGCTCTTCTCGATAGTCGGAAAGGTTCTTGAATACGATGCCCTCCTCATGGCGCAGGAAGAGGATGAATACAGCTTTTATCAATGGCTCCATCTTGATTTGCATATCATGATAATCGGGCAGGATGATGTCGTATTTCTCCGTGATAATCAGTCGGCTCAACTGCTTCTCGGGGAAGAGATACTGCTTGAGCACCCATTCGCTCACACCCCTAAGTTGTAGGTCTCTCACTTGGTGATATACCTCCCGCATCTTTTCCTTTACATCTTCATCAAAGGTTTCGTCTGCTGGTAGCTGTGGCTTGTAGTCACCTAAGGTGAATTCAGGGACAGAACTACAGAATACTTTGGCACTGGAGAGTTGCTTGTCTAGTAGCCTCTCCATCAGTGGCATCAAGTCGGCATCCTCCTGAATGGATATTGGAAAGGCATTTACATAGTCTATGCCGTCCTCGCTTCTTTCGTATTGCATGATGCAAGGAGGCAAATTCTCGGCATCTTTCTTTTCTTCAAGAAGTTGCAGAAGAATGTCGGAGGTGGCAGCCTGTGAGAAATCCCCCTTCGTCATCTGTGGAAAATTGTATATGGCAGCATCCCTTATCTCATGCATCAGATAAGGGAAATAGATGAAGTTGATGGATTCCTTCCACAGCAGCTTTCGTATCTCTTCCAAATGGTTGATGATGGAAAGATTCAACTGCTCATTGTATCCTTGCTCCACGAAGAACGTATAACCACGCCACTGGGTGGGGAAGTTCCTGAACCTCAGTGCCTTTACATTTTTTGTTCTACCAGCCATATTTCTTACTTAATTTTCTCTATCAAGATATCTTTCCATTGCCCATATAGGTCATAAGGGTCTAACTGAGAAAATATCTCAGTATATGTATCCTTAACAATAAGGAAATTGCCACCTCCCATATAGTATGATTGCCAACCTTCAGGTGGCGTGGTACGGAATAAATCGCAGTCGCATGCCTGGAGGGTAGGGCAAAGCAATATGGCTTGTTCCCAACTGATGGTATAAGCAAAATTGGTGTGATATAGCTTGCCATCGGAAGTCACCATCCAAAGTCCACCCCCTTCTCATTGCGCCCCTTCTCCTGCAAAGGAGAATGCGATAATGTCAAAATGTAGGTAATCCTTATAATTTTCAGAATTGATTTCTATTACATTCATAATCTTATCGAATTATATATTCGCAGCAAATATACGACAAATAGCAAGAATTGCCAAATATTCTGTGATATTTTTTATTTTTCTTTTCGATTTTTTGCCCGATGTACGAGATAGATGCCCAGGGCTAACCAGAATGCTGGGCCAAACACATTGTTGCCATTGATGGCAGCGCCTAGAAAGGAGGCACTGCCTAGGATGACGCAAAACCAGCCGAATCCTTTCATAATTCCTGTTCCTTTTTGACCTCAATCTCTGTTTTGTCCAATTTCTTGGAGCATAATACTGCTATCAGTCCAATAATGGCATTGATGAGTGATAAGCCGAATGCCCAACCAAATCCTATCTTTCTCTTTCTGCCGAGGCAGCCGATGCCGAATGCTATCGCAACCGCAATTACAAATAATACTAATCTGTCCATACTCTAGTTCGTTTGAAAATTTTGGGGGCAAAGATAGTGTAAAATCTGATAATCAGCAAATCTTTTAGCTCCACAAGCCTTGTGGAGGTGTGCTTTTCTCTAGGTAATACATCTGTTTTTAAGAAAAGAACTAACTTTGCCATCTCATAAAGTATTAATTTAAAAAGGTTATAACTATGGTAATACCATTTTTATCAATATCTCATCATGCAAGAATTGTAATGTCAAGTCTGTTGCTTCTATTGACAAATGTAGCTTACGCAGGGGTTGACTGGACGAGATATGATGATGCGCCAACTCTTTTCTTGGGTTGGGAAACTTCTTTCTATTTTGCTATAGCAGCGATTGTGTTGCTTGGCTTGTCTTGGATATTGACAGATCGCTTTAAAGGAAAAGATGGAACCCCTGAAGGAGGAATGGGTTATGTTGTAGGCTTGATAAATTCGGCAATGATTATATGTGCAATATGTTCGTTTTATCTCTTAGTCCCGATAGGAATAGTATATTTTTTGTTAAAAGGCAACAAGAAAAAGTAACAGAAAAGATATTTTTCGTACCTTTGGAGCAGATTTGGCAATAACTGAGTCTCAAGTTGGTAAGAGTAGAAAAAGTCGATGTTATGAATAAGAAAGCAATTATAGTTATAGTATTGTTTTTCTTTATCGGAAATGCAATAGCAGTACGCCATGTTGGGTATGGCGCACAAGTTTGTGGCGCTAATACAATGCCATCAGATGAAGATGATTATCAAAAGGAAATCATCGCGAAATTTGGTGACTTGTATTTTGATTCATCAGAAAATCCAGAGGAGACAACTTCAGGGATGGCAATGTGGTGTACCCAACAAGAGAAACGATACAAGAACAATGTGGCACTTTATTCTGCTAAGCTGAGTAGCCTGCCATTGCAGCCAATATTGAAAGACTGCCTTAAGCAGGAGACTGATTGCTGGAACAAGTTGCAGGCTTCGCTTAATAAGTTTGATGCCATGTATCTCAGATTGTATTATTATACTGGTGGTACGATGGGGATTATCTGTCAAGCAGATGCACCTATGAACATCGCCTATATTCGGATGGCTTGCTTGAAGGATGATTATGATTTGTTCGCCAATAAGCAAAAGCCGTCATTTGCAAAGATGAAGGTTATTGACAGTTCTGCTTGGAGCGAAGAGTTACACCAGGCACTGGCCTCTGTAAAATACGAAACTCAGGACAAAGAATTGATTAAGTCTTATGGTAGTGCATCAGAATACAAACAACTGTATTGTCAACTGGAGAAATATGCAGTTGATACCAAGACTTTGCTGGCAAGCTGGGTGGCTCAACGTAGAAACGCAGAGCAACTCCTTTCTGACTCACAACAAGGCAATTACAGAAATCATACACTGATGGTTGTCAATGCTTTGGCATATCATTTATATAATAATAGAACGTTGTAACAAAAAATATAGTAAATGGTTATGAAGACATATTTGCTTGAGACATTAAATCGCTATAAAAGGCTCTCGGAGAGCCTTGATGCGAAAGCTGTGCTTTCCAACAAAGCATGGATAGTTTTTAATGATGAAGGCGAAAAGCAAGTGTATATCTTTCAAGAGGATGGAACTGTATTGATAACAACGAACGGAATTGGTTCTGTAAAGACTTGGAAATATATACCTGCAAACAAATCAATTCTTATCAATGGTGAAGATAATAGCTTTGTGATGCTTCGTACGGCATTTGTTGACGAAAACATCCTAGCCTTCCAGTTGGATGGTACGGATAGATACGCTTTTATGATAGATGAAAACAACAAAGCGTTGTTTGCTCCAAAAACTTTGGAAGAGTTAAATACGTATTTAGTGGACAAGCTAGATACGGAAAAGCAGAAGCAGATTGAACAACAGAATAAAGACAATGAACTTGCAGAAAAAGCTAAACAAGAAGCAAATCGCGAAAGGGCAGAGAAAATAAAGGCCGAGATACAAATAAAATACCAAGATTCCAAAATGACAAAGGCTATATTCTTTGGTGTTTTAGGCGTTCTTCTTTATGTTTTAGCAGCAGCTGCTGTTTGTTCAGAATTAAGAGATTGGCTTGTATGCGTACTCTCTTTAATATTTGCTATTACATCTACTTGTTTTTGCATATATTATTATAAACAAGGTGAACATACTTTTGAACAAAAGATAAAGGAATATAAGGAAAACAATCCAGATGATCCTTGTATTGCATATTTATGATAGAGTATAAACTTGAGGTGCAAAAAATGCAACATATGAATAATAAATAAGTGTTCTGGTAAAATCTCTGAAGAGGATTCCGGGAATGTAATGGATACGTTAAAAGTGTTAAATGATGGAAGAATATAAAATAAAAATTAGGAATATCCGTTGTGAAATGATAGATTACGAATATTCGTATAGTGTAGGTGAATTAGAGCCTTTTTATCAAGGACTTGCTATCTTTAGAGGTCGTAATCTGTTTGAAAAGAATTATGACTACTATATAGTTAATGAAAATTTTGAAGATCACTTTTATAAGGTTTTTGTTGCAGAAAAAGATACAAATATATTTATTCAGAGAGATAACAATATGTATTTCATTGTTTCTGCAATGGAAAAATGCAATTATAGAACATTTCCTGGCAAAGACAGAGAGACAGAATGGGATTTACGTCCAATAATTCTTGCAGTTTTAGATACTTGTGGCAATCTTCTATCAAAAGATGATATGTATAATTATATAGCAGCAAATAATAATGTACCATATTTGAGGATTGACAATTTGTCATGTATTTACAGCTGAATATTTATTTATTTGTACAGCAGTGTTAATACCCCCAAAATCTATATGCCAAAATGGCATTGCTAGGGCAAATGTTATTGGAAAAAAACAAATATTAAACTGATCTTATGGTTGGTATACCTTTTGCAGAAATTAAATATGTACACGGCTAAAAACTTTTGAGTCAATAGCCTTATTCTATAATCATTTAAATTATTTACAACTATGGAACAAAATCCTAATTTTCGAGCACTACTCGAGGGTGCTTACGCTCAGATTCCAACTCTCGCTGGCAACTTTGTTAAGTTCAGTGAATTTGTAACTCGCTTCAGTGAATTGGTTGCTGAACGTAGTGAAAAGACAATTGATGTAGAGGAGTTCATCAAAGCTAACTATCCCGATGCTAAGTATGAACCTAACTACAAACCGCAAGACACCGATGATGTATTTCTTGCATTCCGCATTGCCCCCAACAAACTCAAGTACATTAGCGCGATGAAGAAGAAGATTGAGGGTGTATTCAAGACTACAGTATGTGATACTGACGGTTGGGTTCCGTTCGCCATTTTCGGCCAGAAAATCAGTCGTTCAGAATATGAGGCCATGGGGTTCCTCAACATTCGTGAAGTGGTTCGTTGCCTGTTTGGTAAACGTATTGAGTTCCGTCAAGGGGACATCTCTAAACACGAGGCTCCCGTGCAAGTACGCGATCTTAAAATGGTAGGACGAGAGGATTTTATCTCTACACCGACAACCACACGGCTCACTACAGAAACGTTCAAACCAAAGCAAGGCAGCTATCTTGGTAACGAACTTGATAAGTATGCATACTTTCCACGACCTAAGGATATGCCAGGATTGAAGGGATGGGATGCTGCAGTCAACTCTCTGGCAGTAAATCTTGCCCTTGAGGAACGATGGTATTATGACGATGCAGACAAACAAAATCGACCTATCTTGAAGAATTATCTCTCGTTTACCTTTCAGCGTCTTCAATATGAAGACAAATTGGAGAAAGAGGCGGCTGCTAAGAATAACAGACAACCACGACTCAAAATTCTCGAAAATCAGCAGTATGCAGTTTGGAATACTGGACTTGTAGACAATATCTATGATCCCATCTATGCCTATTTCATGCGCAACGATGGTCGTACACCCACAATCAAACAGCCTTGGGTATTTATGGGCTTCAATACAGCCAACTCTTCTCAGCAGAAGATTATGTCTAGCTTTCCTTATCGCCCAGAGCGAGCATCGTACTTCAATGATCCTCGCGAACTTCTTTACGATACTCGAGCTACAGAACCGACTCTAGACTGGGATCATTTTTTGAAAGATAACATATCACGACTGCCCATAGGTTTCATCAAGAAAGGATATGCAGACAGTTTCCCATTTGTAGATGATCCTTCAGCACTGCCTAAGCAGAAGCGCGAAGAGTACTATCGCAGTATGGCTGATGCCATATATGCTGACGATGATTGGAAACAGTTTGTTACTACTCGTTTTCGCAATGCTGTAACTGTGGCTCTGGCACGTGTAGCATGGAACTACAAGACTGCTATTCCAGTTTACTATCCTACCGCAAAAAAACTGCAATTACTCCTACCATTGGCACTCGAGGACAAGAAAAGAATTGATGTGGCATTGGTTTGTAATCATGTTTACAAGCCCGAAGAGAGAGTAAACAACTATGAAGGTCGTACTATCTTCACGTTGCAGATGGCATACAACAACGCTCGACTCATCACTCGCCCTGATAGCGACTGGCTCATGGCTGACATGGCAATAAACAAGTAACCCTAAACAATGAGGGTGTGTCATAAGTCTATGGCGCACCCTCTTTTATGTTATTTATTGCATAATCCTAGAAGTATCGTAGCCTATTCCAAAAAGGGAATCATATAATA
>JAIJLI010000088.1 GCA_022722495.1 Dialister sp.
GGCATCATCGGCACCACCATCGCTGTCAGAAGAATGGTGGCTATAGCGCCGATAGGCTCCACTATGCCGGAGAGAACCCCGCCGGCGAAGGCGCGACAGCGCCCCATCCCTGCGGACTTGAGCGGCATGGAAATGATCGCGCCTTCCGGAAAATTCTGGATCGCGATCCCCAGAGAGAGCGCCATGGCCGACGCTGCCGTGATGCTCTCATGCCCGGATAAGAATCCCGCATAGACCACGCCGACAGCCATCCCTTCCGGAATGTTGTGCAGCGTCACCGCGAGCACCAGCATCGTCGTCCGCGCCAGATGACTCTTCGGCCCTTCTGCTTCCCTGGCATTCATGTGCAGATGCGGGATCGCATGGTCAAGCAGTAGCAAAAACGCCATCCCGATTCCAAAGCCGATGACTGGCGGCAGAAACGCCCAGCGGCCCATCGCTTCGCACTCATCCAACGCAGGGATCAAAAGACTCCAGATCGAAGCCGCCACCATGATCCCGGAGGCAAAGCCCGTGAGACCTCTCTCTACACCGCGATTCATCTTCCCCTGCATGAAAAAGACACACGCTGCACCAAGCGACGTTCCAAGAAACGGGATCAATAATCCCCAAAATGTATCTGTCATAGATCCTCCTTATTGAAAATTATTTTCATTATCTTTATAGCGCGTCCAGAGAGCTTTGTCAAGGGATGAGGGATTAGGAGTGCCTAGTATTGCATTTTCTAAGTCGACTTCCGAATCAGTTAGAAGTGAGGAGTGAGGAGTGAAGGGTGAGTAGCTAGGGATTAGTGGCTAGGGATTAGGAGCCTCGACTGACTGATGACTGGTGACTTGAATACCACCTTCGGGCATCGCCCCATATATGATTTGCGGCGAAGCCGCTACTACCCCCTGAACCCTGAACCTTGAAAACAGGGATGAGTGTCCAGGGAGCAGGAGTAAATGATGATGAGACCAGAAACCCCAAAGGCACGTATCCCGAACCATTTTATGTGAATAATTGAATAACTTCATTCACTTATCCACATAAAAAAATAGCCCGATAGTATCGGGCTTTGTTCACATGTATTCACTTTTCTTTTCACAGCTGTTCACAGGTTGTTCACATTTTGTGGATAAGTGGATTTTTTTCTCTAGCGTCTGACAAGCCTTTCCATCTCCCGATTGATCTCCCCTGCGATCATCTGCTTGGCATTCCAGTCGCCATGCAGGCCGTCCATCGCAAGCTCTGTCGGCATGACAGGAAAGGCAGCAAAGGGCGCCGCGGTATCGATATGCTCTTCGCTTCGGATGAAAGCATTCACCGTGTCTACAGCCTCCCGCCAGCTTTCATTCGTCTTTTCTCTATAGTATTTCTCTATATTTTCCGGATTGATGGGAAGGATCGTCATCAGGATCGGCGTGATGCCATGGGCGCGGCATTTCTCCTGTATCCGCTTCAGATGCTTGATGACCTTTTCCGGATCGGCTCCCATACGCAGGTCATTGATACCGCCCATGATCAGAAGCTGTTTCACGTGAAACGGCAGCACGTCTCGGTCAAAGCGTTTCTCCATCATCTCCGTCGTGTCGCCGCTCCTGCCCAGATTCACGGCAGGAAAGTCCAGATACGACACATAGCTGTAGGCGAGATCGGATGGACTGTGGTAGAGGTGTCCCCCGCCCTGTGTGATGCTGTCACCGAAGATACCGATATCAAAATGCACCGCCGCCTGATTTCGTATCTTTTCCGGCAGGCTCCAGACGCCGACCGGCTCTCCGTCGCTCCCTATTCCGCGGACACGCCAGTAGTATGTCCCAAGTCTTGGCTGCTCATCATAGACATTGGAAAGTGTCGTCACCTCGCTCCAGACGCGGTATCTGGAGGGACGTGCGTCATCGATATTCTCCGGATATTCCTTCGTCACTTCGACTTCGTAGGATGAGGCTCCCGGATTGCCTGTATAAGAGTAGACGGGATAGAGAAGGAAGGCACCATTCCCCCGTCCGCCCGCCTTCGGATAAGGGGCATTTCTGGAAATGAGGCGCATCGTGCTCCTGACTTCCATCGGCGCTGAGAAGGGAGCAAGTCCCTCCCAGTCGGCATCGATCGGACGCACGCGCCAGTAGAGCGGCGTACCGTCCATGACAGGCGGGATACGGACAAGGATGCGGTTCATATAAATGCGGCGGTCGTGATAGACCGTCTCTTTTAGAGGCGTATTCCGATCCAGATGCTCCGGCAGTCCTTTGAAGATCTCCACTTCGTAGCGGACGGACTCCGCATTTTCCGGCCAGGAAAGAAGCAGAAGCGGATCTTCGGCCTTCTGGGCATCCGCATTTTCATAAGAGATGGCATTTTCCATCAAAACGGAGCCAAGGTCTGTCTCGGCCATGGCTGCCGTGGGGAGCGCCGCAAGAAGCAGCGCAGAGAGTAAGATAGCTTTCATGGTTATTTTCTTATTTTAAGGGTTATCCCCTGGGGCGTGCTGCCCTTTGATTTCGCACAAAAGAGGTTCAGCGGGTTCTATGGGTTCAAGAGGGGGTATGCGGCGCATAATAATCAGGAGTGCCGCAGAGTATAAATGAGGCGATGCCCGAAAGTCTACTGGATAGTTGATTTCCCATCTTTGTTTATCCATGAGCGCAGATGGCATTCTTACCGCTACAGGAAAAGCAGCCTCTGCCCCTTCGGGGCACTTTTTTTCGAAAGAGGGCGATCAGAGAAGCCAAATTTCTAATCCCTAGTCACTAATCCCTAATCCCTCTATCAAAAAAGCAGGCTTGCGCCTGCTCGTGATCAATCATTTCCGGGGAGGAAGTACATCGGATCGACCGCATCGCCATGGATGCGGACTTCATAGTGGCAGTGCGGACCAGTACTGTTTCCCGTACTCCCGACGAGAGCAAGGATGGTGCCCTGCTCGACCTGCTGGCCTTCCGTGACGAGGATCGCAGAATTATGTCCATAGCGGGTCGTGATATCGCCGTCGTGCTTCACCTCGACGAGATAGCCATAGCCGTCCACCCAGCCTGCGCGAGTGACTGTACCGGAGGCCGTCGCTGAGACAGGCGCGCCGTAGTCGGCAGCAATATCGAGGCCTTCGTGGTAGGTGGAGCCGATGCCCCCGGGACTTGCGCGGAAGCCGTAACTGCTGGAGACCTGCCCTTTGACCGGCCAGATGTCCGGCGTCGCAGACGAGGCGGAAAGCAGCGTGGTCTGCATCCCGTAGGTCTGGTTCATCACCTGCTCACGCAGGACGATCATGGTCTTGATCTGCGCATCGAGACGCGCATCAAGCTGACGCATCGATCTCAAAAGACTGCCCGGCGTCGCATAGGAGGTACTTGCCCCTTGCTCTTTTACAGCCGCCGTTTTCGCCTTATCCGGTACGGTGGAGGCACCGCCAATGCCGCCCGTCATATTCTGCGCGGCGCCATTGCTGTTGGCCTTCACCATGTCCTGCAGCTGATCGGAGAGCTTTTCTATCGTCTCGGTCTTGTCCTCCAGCGACTTCATCTTCTCCTCTGCCATTTTGAGCTGGTTCTGATAGAGCTGGTTCTGCCGGGAGAGACTCTCCATAGACACGGCAGAGTACACCGCCGTCCCGAGGCTCGCTGCCAGGAGGAGGCCCGCTGCGATGCCTGCGATCTTCAGTTTTTTCCATTCGTCACTGTTGAAATGAAAGCTCACTTCGCCAGTGTCTGTATTTTCATTTCGTTTCATAGTTGCTTCCTTATTTCAGGTCATCCTCGCAGATGGCAGGTCTCCCGTCACCGAGCGCGAGCCTTTATTTCCCGGCCGTATCAATGCGATGGGTATCCGGCTGGGACTTAGACAGGGCTTCGCCGCGCGTCTCATTTACAAGATCCTGCGCTTCTGAAGCCATATCCGGCATCAGGGTATCCAGAGCCATATTGATGCTTTCCGCTTCTTCAGAAGAGAGAGCCTCCTTGCACTGGCCATTCACGATCTGCTTCGCATAGATGCGGGAGGTGTCGTGCCCCGCCAGCGAGGACAGGATGAAGCCGTTGTTCTTGCCGTCGAGCACGGTCAGCGAGAAGGAGAGCTTGTCGCCGGTGTCATCGAAGGCATCATAGCGCACAAGTCCCACCTTTTGGAAGGAGGACAACTGCATGGTCGCGAGAAGCTCCTGCTGATGCAGCATATTTTCGGAGGAACTCACCATTTCCCGAAGCTCTCTCACTTCGGTCGAGAGGCGCAGCTCGAGCGAGCCGCCGTCTTCGCCATTCATGAAATATTTGTACTTCTTGGCCAGACGGTTCAGCTTATTTCTCATGAGCAGCATGTTCACGAGAAGAAGGATGAAAAGCACGATGACGATCGCACCGATGACATAAAAGATCATATTTGCACTCTGCATGATTTGTGTATATCTCCTGGGGATAGGGTTGTAGGTTAAAGGTTTAGAGTTCAGGGTTCAGGGTTGTAGTGGCGGCTTCGCCGCAATTATATATGAGGCGATGTCCGAAGGTTTCTTAGGGAACAGGTTTCCCGTTTGAACTTTTCCGACATGATTCGTTTGAACGCAAACGGAAAAGATTTCCCGCTTCGCTCGAAATGACGATACGAGAGAGTCTGATGTCTCCTAGTCACTAGTCACTACATCCTACCTTTTCCCATTTAAAAATTCCGTGATTCGCTCAAATTCTTCATCATTTTTGAAGGTGATGGAGATCGTGCCGCTGTGGGTATTTTTCCCGCGCCCGAGCTTGATCGCCACGCGGCTGCCGACGGACATGCCCAGCTTCTCTTCAATAGAGCGAAGAAACGCATCCGCCTTGGGATCTGTCGTTTCTTTTTTCTTCTTTTTCTTTTCCCGCGCCATGTCTTCGACCCGACGCGCTGACAGCCCTTCCGCTACGATCTTTTGTGCGAGCTCACTCTGCTCCTCTTCGGAAGAAAGAGAAAGAAGCGGCCTCGCCTGACCCGTCGTAAGCCTGCCGGAGGCCAAGAGGAGCTTCACATCTGAAGGAAGCTCTGCGAGACGGAGCATATTGGCGATGTAGGGGCGGCTTTTGCCGACCTTGGCCGCCATCTGCTCCTGCGTCAGCCCATAATGATTCATCAGCTGCTGATAGGCTTCACACTCTTCGATCGGGTTCAGGTCTTCTCGCTGCAGATTCTCGATCAGCGCCACCTCTGCCATGGATCTGTCATCATAGGCAGAAACGATCGCCGGCACTGTCTTGAGCCCTGCGAGGTCCGCCGCCCGCAGACGGCGCTCGCCGGTGACGAGCTCATACTCAAAGTCGCCGTCCTTGTCACGATAGCGCACCGTGATCGGCTGGATCAGTCCTTTTTCCTTAATGGAAGCCGCCAGATCTTCCAGCGACTTAAAATCAAACTGGCGGCGCGGCTGCCAGGGATTGGGATGGATCTTGGAAATATCCAGCTCAATGACCTTGCCCGTCTCATCCAGTGCATTTTCCAGAAGAGAGCCGAGCCCCCGTCCCAATTTTCGCTTAACCACGTTTCAATACCTCCCGGCACAGCTTCTTATACGCCTCTGCCCCCTTGGACTTGGGCGCATAGGTCAGGATCGGCTCACCGAAACTCGGAGCCTCCGATAATTTCACAGTCCTTGGAATCACTGTCTTGAAGACCTTGGAGCCGAAATACGTCTTGACTTCCTCCGCCACCTGCAGCGACAGATTCGTCCGTCCATCGAACATCGTGAGGAGGATTCCCAGGATACGGAGCGACGGATTCAGCTTGCGGCTGACGATCTGCACCGTCTTCACCAGCTGCGAAAGCCCTTCCAGTGCATAGAATTCCGCCTGGATCGGGATCAGGATCGAATCGGATGCGACAAGCGCATTGAGCGTCATCAGCCCCAGCGATGGCGGGCAGTCGATCAGGATGAAATCATAGGCATCCTTCAGCGCTGCGATCTTTTTCTTCAGGATGTGCTCCCGTCCGTCCATGGCCGACAGCTCGATATCCGCCCCCGCAAGATCGATGGAGGAAGGAAGAAGAGAGAGCTTCTTCACCGCTGTCTTGACGATGGCCTCTTCTGCGTCCGCATCATCGAGCAGCACATCATACAGATTCTTTTTGAGCTCCACATCCTTAGAGAGTCCGCTGGTAGAATTTCCCTGCGCGTCTTCGTCGATAAGAAGCGTCTTTTTCCCGCGGTCTGCCAGGTAGGCCGCCAGGTTCACCGCCGTGGTCGTCTTCCCCACGCCGCCCTTCTGATTGATAATGCTGATGATCACGCCCATAGCTTTCTTCCTTTCATCGATAGTCACTTTATTATACCATGATTGTATGGGGTTATGGGAGAAAAAATGAAGCTCTCCTGCTTTCGAATGCCCCCGCGGAAGCGGATATGCCGATGAGCGCTTCGCACGGTTTTCAGGGCTTGCTGAAATACGGATCTCCCATTTCTGCGTTCTGAAACCATCTCTTACATGACAAAGAAAAAGATCGCCCGACCGCCGGACTCTCCCGATCCCCCTCCCAAGGCTTTCTTCATCAAAAAAGCGAAGCCTCTCGGCTTCGTTTTATTGATCTGCAAAGCAGCGTTTTTTCTTTTTGAAGATCGTCCCCATGATGGTGTGCAGCTCATCTAACGCATCCGGATTCAGCGTATAAAAAATGTGCTTCCCATCACGACGATCAAGGATCAGACCGGACTCGACAAGCACCTTCATATCATGCGAAAGCGTCGGCTGGGTGATGGCGAAGGCTTCCTGCAGCTTATTGGCACACTGGGCATGACAGGATAGCATGTCGACGATCTTCAACCGTTTCGGATCGGAGATGGCTTTCAAAATTTTCGCCGTATCAATGTAGATCTGTTCCATAAATGCTCCATCAGTCAGTCAAGATTCATAGAATACATTTCCTTCAATGAATTGAAATATTTCTATAAATGGTAACAGAGCAGGCATGGAATGTCAAGAAAATCATGGCATGGGCAGATCCGCATGTCCGGAAAAGCGCCGCCTCCGCTCCTTCATTTCCGGCCTGTCGGCGGCTTCAGGGAAACGCTGATTAAATCGCAGAGTCAGATTTTACAAGAATTTTTATACATAGCTTCGTCATAACCTTCCTTAAATAGCCCGCTATTCGCGTCAGGTTATTCCTCGCCATGCATAAAAATTCAAGAGTAAAATCTGACAACGATTTACTCAGTGTTTCCCTAGAAATTTTTCCTCTTCTGTTTATTATGAAAAAGTGTTATATTATAGGAAGAAATAGCAATTTCCTTGCTATAAATTGGTCGTGAGGTGATAAACATGGCAGAAGTAACTGAAAAGAGCATCATCGTCAATGGCGTCGACAAATATCTCGTCGCTGATCTGAAACGTGTTTATGGCGGCGTAAGCTACCAGGGTGAGGAATACGTATTCCTGCAGTTCCCGGTCGTCGGCGATACCGTCAGAGACTACCGCCCGGACAGCTACACCACCGCTATTATGCTCGGTGATGAAGTATTCGATGAACAGACCTTCCATTACCACATCACTCTGACCTATGATGGTCATGTCAGAGAAGTGGCTTACCTGGGTCTTGATGACGCAGGCAGACCAGACACCGTAGATGTCGAATAAGCCAATCAAAAAGAGCTCCCGCGGGAGCTC
>JAIJLI010000089.1 GCA_022722495.1 Dialister sp.
AATAGGAACCGCCGTATGCGGAACCGCATGTACGGTGGTGTGAGAGGTCGGAAAACGAAAGTAGGAGAAAAACTACTTCGTTTTCCTCCTACTCGATTTGTAGAACATTTTAAAGAAACAAGATATGTTATTCAAACCGAAAAGCTGCCACGACTGCTTGTTTGAGCAGATATGTGACAACCCGAATAAGAAATCGGATGGCACTTACAGATGTAAGGGCTATGAATGGAAGTATCAATAACTATTAATATAATAAGGACATGAAAGAGCTTATTACGATTCAATCGGAACTGAAAGCCCCGAAGAGTCAGTTCAACAAATTCGGTGGCTACAAGTACCGCAAGGCTGAGGACATACTTGAAGCTGTCAAGCCTTTACTCGCCAAGCAGAAGTGTACGCTTATCATATCAGATGATATTGTTATGATAGGCAACCGCATCTATGTGAAGGCTACCGCCACCATCAAGAATGAGAAGGGCGAGTTCGAGGAGACCACTGGATGGGCAAGAGAAGAGGAAAACAAGAAAGGTATGGACGGAAGTCAGATTACTGGTGCATCCTCATCCTATGCCCGAAAGTATGCGCTCAATGGTCTGTTTGCCATTGATGATAACGCTGATTCTGACACAACCAATACTGGTCAGCAGGATAACGTTCTTCGTCAAGCAGCGCAGCTGACTGCACAGACTCAGTCAGCGCAACCTAAGTATCATCCCGACAACCTAGCCGAAGCCTTGGAAATGGTAAAGCGATGTGTGAACAGAGACAACATCAAATGGGTGATGGGCACTTATATGCCGCTCAACAGCAACGCTCAGTTTATGCAAGCCTTATCCGCTAAGAGAAAGGAGCTGGGTCTATGACACAGAACATCAAGTTGAATAAGCCGAAGGTCACCTTCATAGAGGAGACCCATCAATACTTCATTGGCAAGAAGCAACTGAAAGGTATCACTGGAACGCTTATAAAAAAGGCATTCCCCGACACCTACAAGGATATTCCTGAGTCTGTACTGATGAAGGCTGCAGAACGAGGAGGTATGATCCATAACTCCTTCGAGCTGTTCTGTACCATCTTCGATTCCGACATCAAGATGTACCCGAACCAGACAGAAGAGATTCGGGCATTCAATAGTATGCTGGTCTCCTACGGTCTCCATCACGTTGATTCCGAGTATCTCGTTACCGATGGTGAGGATTTCGCTTCTGCCATTGATGGAGTCTTCGCAGACAGCGATGGCAATATCTATCTGGTAGATTACAAGACCACCTCCACCCTGCACTACGACAACGTATCTCTCCAGCTATCCATCTATGCACGATGGTTCGAGGAGCAGAATCCCGACTTGAAGGTGAAGGAACTGGTATGTATGTGGTTCAAGAACGGACAGAGCCGATTCCAGCCGCTGCCTAGGGTATCAGAAGAGAAGATAGATGCTCTTATCAAGGCATACTTGGAGGATGATCCAGACTACAAGTATGAGGTGGAAGTGCCGGAAGCCTTCTCTAGCACCGAGCAGCAGTACCGACTCGTCACCGCTAGGATTGATGCCTTGAAGATAGAGCAGGATGCCTTGAAGGAGAAGCTGATGAAGATGATGGAAGCCAACAAGCAGAAATCCATCAAGACTCAATATGGCTCCTACTCCTATGTGGCAGCATCCACAAAGAAGACCTTCGACACGAAACTCTTCAAAGACACCGAGCCGGAACACTACGAGTACTATCTGAAAGATACTACTACGAAGCCATCCATCAGAATCAAACTTAATTAAGTATAGATATGAACGTAACATTTACAGGCAAGATTATTGCAGCAGGGCAAGTTCAATCAGGAACAAGCCAAAACGGAACTCAATGGAGTTCGTGTGAATATGTTATCGAGGAGTTGAATCAGCAGTACCCAGCTAGAGCCGTGATTCAGGTCTATGGCTCCGACAAGCTGCAGCAGTTCAATATCCAAGTTGGTGAGATCATCACCGCTCACATCGGATTGAAGGCACATCAGTCTAAGGACGGACGATGGTTCAATCAGTTGGATTGCTGGAAGGTGCAGCGACCAACCGCCCAGCCTCAGCAGAGGCAGCAGCAGGGGCAGGTGTACGCTAGTCAGGTAGGTCAGAACTACCAGCAGGGTGCTCAGCAGAATCCTCCGCAGCCAGCTCCTATCCAGCAGCAGATGCAGAACTTTCCCCCTCAGGTTGATGCCAATGGTCAGCCTATTCAGCAGCAAGCTCAATATGGTGTTCAGCAGGGTAATCTCCCATTCCCAGCCAACAATTAGTTGATATTCAAAAACAAAGGTTATGGAAATCCATCTTGTGCGTACTTCTCTTGGTCTTCAAGCTTATGCAGACGAGGACTATGAGGAGCTGAGAAAGATTAAGATTGGCTCTGTTGTCAAGGCGAACATCGTCCGCCCACGCAACGTGAAGTTCCACCGCAAGTTCTTCTCCCTGATCCGAGCTGCTTGGGATTGTCTCACCGAGCAGCAGCGCATCAATCTCCGTTCGGTAGAGACATTCCGTGAACAGCTCCTGATAACATCGGGATTCAGCGAACCACTCTACGACCTGAACGGACAGAAGTTCTTGGAGCGAGCCAAGTCTATCTCATTCGCCAAGATGGATGAGCCAGCCTTCAATGAAGTTTATTCCAAGGTCTTGGACACCATCCTTACCATCATGGTTGCCGATGGTGTATCAGAAGACGAGTTTAATAACATTCTAAAAAATTATACATAATATGACACGTAGAAACGACAAGCGCAACAACAGACGTAATCGTCAGCGCAACAACCAGCCAGAGTTATCACCATTCGCCAAGATGCTTTTCGGAGCAATCCTCGGCAAGGGTGCAGAAATGATTGCCAATAAGATGAAGGAGAAGGACGAGAACACCCCTTCCATCCATACAGAGGGTATCACCGACAAGGATATTCAGAACATCAACGAAGGTAATGCTTCCTTATCTAAGTTGTATATCCCGAATGATGGTACGGCTGTAGAGTACCCTATCCCTGAGAACCTAAAGTTCTTCTTCGATGAGGAAGGCAAGCTGATGGTGCGCAAGAAGCAGGATGATGAGCCTGCTCCTAATGAGGAGACTCAGGAGAAGCCTATCACTTACGATGATGTTCTCAAAGAACTATTCTTAGATAAGATTGCATCTTGGGTTGGTATATCCAAAATCTACACAGCAACGATAGGGAGGGCTAACTATAACGACCTAAACAACTGCACCTCCTATGCTCAGGCAAAACGCATAGTTGCTTTCAACAAGTTGCAGAACATCGCCAAGTATCTCAACGAAGGATGGAAACCTGACTTCACAGATTGTACACAAAATTGGTTTATTGCCGAAGAACATTTCGGAGAATATAAAGCCAAGTTTACTTACTCTGGTAATTATGGAGTTGTTTTTTTCAAGAGTGAATGCCTTGCTAATGAAGCCATCCGCCTGATGGGTGAAGATTCTCTCAACGACCTTTTCTCAACCGACTGGTAATGGCAAGCTACGCTGAAATCAAGGCAAAGCTATTGCAGGAAGGCAAGAAGATACGCAAGCGTTCATCCTATGATGAGCACAACTTGCAAGCCGCAGAGGTCAGGTATATCCGTGGGGTACATCCTGACCTCGAAGGGGTCTTCTTTGCCGTTCCCAATGGCGGAAAGCGAACATCCCGACAAGCCGCATGGCTGAAAGAGGAAGGTATGAAGGCAGGAGTATCAGATATGATTCTCCTGAAAAGCACCTCTCAGTATGGTTTCCTCTGCATCGAAAACAAGACTCCGAAAGGTAGGCAGGAACCCGAACAGAAGGTATTCCAGTTTGAAGTGGAACGACATGGTGGCAAGTACATCATCGTCCGCTCTATAGATGAATTTATAAAAGCAATCGACAATTATCTTAATGGTGAACTATGACAGACGAAATCAAACAAGCCATCCTGCTCCTAGAGGAGAACGGCTACAAGGTAACCCCACCACCCAAGCAAGTCAAAGACGAATATACCTTTGCGAGAGCTTGGGATTTATATCAGAAGAAGGTCGGCTGCAAGGAAAAGCTGGAAAAGAAGTGGAACTCCATGAGTCAGAAAGACCGCAAGGCAGCTATAGAGTATATTCCATTATATGTGATTGCAACCGAGGATAAGAAATATCGCAAGAACTTCCAGACCTTCCTCAACCAGAGATCTTGGGAAGACGAAATCATCGGTGGCACACCACCGCCAGTTTCAACCAATGAGTTTGCATCTGAAATCAGTCAGCTTATCGCCAAGACAAAGGTAGAGCAGGAACAGAACACGGAAGATGCCAAGAACCACGCTCTCCGCCAGCGTATCTATGGTATGATTCAGGTTCTTCACAACAATCCTCAAAGCTTCTGCCGCAAGCAGTTGGAGATTTATCGTGACAACGGAACATTGGAACACTTGGGCATCCAATGGAATCCATAACATCATTAACTCTATGATACAAATCAGCAAATACAACAAGCAGCATCCGCTCAGAGTCTTTGAAGCCTTCGCTGGCTATGGCAGTCAGAGCCTAGCCTTCAAGTACCTCAAAGAGAAGCACCCTGAGTTCGACTTCAAGGTAGTGGGCTATTCCGAGATAGAACCTTCCGCCATCCAAGCTTATGGACTCCTGCACGGAAGAGACATCACTAACTATGGTGACGTGACGAGGATAGACTGGAATGAGGTTCCCGACTTTGATTTCATATCTTGGTCTTCTCCCTGCCAAGACTTCTCAAATGCAGGACTCCGGCAAGGTGGCGATGAGGGAAGCGGCACACGTTCATCTCTTATCTTTCAGGAGAAGAGAATGCTGGCAGTCAAGAAGCCGAAGTATGTGATGCTGGAGAACGTAAAAGGTCTTCTCTCAAAGTCAATGAGAAAGTACTTCTTCCAGTATATCCGAGACCTCGACTCCTTCGGTTACACTTCCTTCTACAAGGTTCTGAATGCCAAAGATTACGGAATCCCACAGAATCGTGAGCGTATCTTTGTCATTTCCATCCTCCGCACCGAGGATGATCCGAACCCAGAGTATCACTTCCCCTCTCCTATCAAGCTGGAGACTACGGTTGAGGACATATTGGAAGATGATGTATCTCCTGAGTATTACCTCTCTCAGCCCCTTCTAGAAAAGTATCTCACCAAAGCAGACATCAATGAATCCATCCAAAAGCTCTACCCCGAAGATTTCAATACCCAAAACGGCTGATGGTTGCAGCCCGACTATCACATCTTCTTTCGGTGCAGGAATCAGCGTAGCAAATCTCCTTGGTGTTGACCATTTTCCTAGGGGGGGGTATTAATCATTAAACGAGTATGAAAATATATTCAATTATTCTTAATCATCAATCGAGTATGATAACAGGAGGAAAGAGAATGAAATCCATGCTCCTATCAGGGAAGGTGAAGCCTGATATGGGTGGACAAGTCTTAGACTTGTATAATCAGCAAGTCTATCAAGGCATCGCCCCAACCATGCTAACCACAATAGATTCATCATCAATGACATTTGTTACAGTTATGAACAAACAAATCATTCATACCGCTCCCAAAGGCAAGAAATACTCAATCCAAATCAGGAAGTACACTCCTAGAGACTGCTTCCGGCTGATGGGTGTACACGAAGCCGACATAGACAAGCTCCTGAGCAAGGAGAAGTCGGGAGCCAGCATCATCTGCAAGAGCAAGCTCTATGCCCTCGCAGGAAACTCAATAGTAACCAACTGCCTGACCGCTATGTTCGAGGAACTGATTTTCCCTTCGGGTAATCACTACCACGACAAGACGGGTCAGCTATCACTCTTCTAGCTTATGTATATTTTCGGATATATTAAGGTAGGCAAGCGCATCAGTAAAGCGCACAAAGCCCTCTTTACCCACAAGACCATGGTACTCTGGTACAAAGGCAACCCAATCATAGGAACAATGCACGATGGCTTGTGGTATCAACAAGATATGAACGGAATGTGGGAACAATTAATGTTCCAGTCCGAAGTAACCCACGTCTCATTCTTACCTTCACCAAATGAAGACAGAGAAAGAACAAATCCTAGCCATCATCGCTGAGATTCAAGCCAAGAGAGAAGCCGCTCACATCGTGCCTCCTCACGTCAGAACCTCAGAGATTATCAATCGGGGATTCCCCAAGCCCTATCAAGCCATCAATGAGTTAGTCAGAGAAGGCAGGATAAACTGGTGCAAGACCCTCAATGATATGGCATTCACTATCAGAAAACAATAATCAAATCAATATGGAAAAAGAATTAAAAATTATTTTAAAGGAGGAACTGGAAGTTTTATCAAAGCAAGCTTACGAGTCTGCCAAGAATAAAGGCTTCTACCCAAATGATGTTAATACAGCCTTTTGTCTGATGTTCATCATCGTGGAAATGAGCGAGGTGTTGCAAGCCGACAGAAAAGGCAGACACGGCTCCATCGAAGACTACGAGAGCGAGATTGAAATGGGCAGGGATATGCCTACCGGATACAAGAACACGCTGGAAGGTACGGTTGAGTCTGAGTTTGCCGACATCGCCATTCGTATTTTATCGCTCTTTGGCTGGATCATGGAAGGAGATAATATCGAGCTATCAGAAGATGAAGACCTCATAGGTGAGTACAAGCTGGCAAGTTATATCTTCGGATTTGATTTAGCCGGAGACCTATACCGCATCATCGAAAAGATGGGAGTCTTGGACTTGGATAGTTCTCCAAGCTGGTATCTCGCAAAATACCTTCAGGAGCTTCTGATGGACATCTTTGCGATTGCCCATAACAACAGAATCGACCTGAAAGAGCAGATCAAGCTAAAAATGAAGTATAACGAAACTCGTCCGTATCTTCACGGATATAAATACTAGGAGGATAGCCGTATGTTTGGAATAGAACAAATGAGTAGAAGGTGTCTCATAGAATTGTCGGATTGCAGCAAGATTCTTGCCATCCTGACAATCCCGAAGCCCACCAAGCCCATCTTCCCTGAGAAGATGGAAAGAGAGTTTATAGAGAGTTTTAACAAGTCGCAGTCAAACATGGTCAACAAGGTTGTTAAGTGTCACGTAATGAGAAATTAAGCGTATGGAAGATTTACCTGTAGGCGCAGAAATCGTGTTAAAGGTAGTTGAACACGAAGGTTGTGATAATTGTTTTTTCTACGAGATTGCAAGCAATATTAATGCGGATGTTTGTGAGCGAATCAAGTGTGCTCGTATCGAGCGAAAAGACGGAAAGAATGTTCAATTCATAAGAGTAAAGTGATATGGAAAAAATAAACATAGCGGCAATCCTAAAGGATAAGCTGTACTATCAAGCAACTAGGGCTGGATATAGTCATACTCATACACGTAATCTTGCTATGACACAAGACTTCGATATTGAAGAAGGTGATGCTGTTCAGACCTACATCAAAACCATCGAGGAAAAATTGGGTGGCAAACTCAATCTTGATACTTTGGAGATTGAGAAGATTCAGGCAGAGTTCAAGGATGGAGATATAGCTTTTGCTGAT
>JAIJLI010000090.1 GCA_022722495.1 Dialister sp.
CCCTTGCCAGGGTCTGCGATATAGAATTTCTTGCCCTTCTTCATCTTATATAATACCACAAAATGGTTCTGGTTCCAATGAAGGATGCAAGGGAGCGGAGTCTCGCTAAGTTCCTCTATTGTAGCCCTAGCCGAAACCGTTTGAAATCCCAATATTCTTGCAGCCTCATTGATGCCCAGCATGGAGACACCTTCCGTTGTTGCAAAGCAAATCTTCGACAGAGAGTCCAAAGAGTATTCCCTGCCGAAATATCTACATATCATCTGCAAGCAGGTGATACCGCATTGCATGCTGTCATGCTGATGTTCTATCTTTATATG
The DNA here is from genome assembly GCA_022722495.1 of Dialister sp. GTDB lineage: Bacteria > Bacillota > Negativicutes > Veillonellales > Dialisteraceae > Dialister. The sequence goes on from JAIJLI010000090.1 coordinate 321, forward strand.
TGCCATTACTAAAAATGAAAAAATATAGACATTAATATTGTTCTACCTCGCAACTGATACTCCTTGCTCGTACGGGGCACCCCTGAATAAACGGTATTGCCGTAGGTGCCCTGATTGAAAAGATTAAGCGCTATCAAACTCAACTCCATACCATTCCTAAAGCCACAACTGATGGAGGCATCGACAAGAGCAAGATGATTTTTATGGTTACCCCATGTCTTAGTTTCATTAGAAAATAGCAAAGAAAAGTCTATTCTTCCGGAATACCAAGTCTCTTCATTTCTACCTCTGCTGAAGTTTGATTCTCTCTTTCTTTTATCTTATGGAAACGATATGTTAACGTCAATCCGACTTTTCGAGTTTCATACTTTGTATTAAAACTAGATCTAACATTATAGATCTGTCTACAAGCACGATTTCTATCTCCATTAAAAATATCATACCCATCTAATGATAATCGCAACCTATCTTTAAAGAAAGATTTTTTGATACTCAAATTGACGGAAGAAGATGCTTTTACATTTATCGACTCCATGTACCCACCCCAAACTTGTTGCCAAGATAAAGAGAGCAAAAAATGCTTAGGAAGCTTGAAATCATTATCAAAATTAAGAATTGTCGACGGATGTCCATCATGAAATGTTGTTCCATCAATACCCGGATAATGCATAATTGACTTCTGAAAGAATCCCGTCAACGATGCAGTATAGCATTTATAGGTCTTACGCCAATTCAACATCGCCGACAATGCTTGACGATGCGACAAATTATTTTGTGACGAAACCGTTACTGCCGAATTACCTTCCAAAGAATAAATCACCGGCAATAATGGACGATATATATAATCATAATTTAATGTAAGAAACAAAGACTTATACATCAACAGATAAGACAAGCTATGAGTGATGGCTGTCTTCAACTGGCTATTACCCTTAGATTGCTCATAACGGTTCACATACGTCACATTATCATTCATATCTGCATAATTAGCCCGCTCTGTTCCTACCGAATAGCTAAGATTCTGCACCAACAATCCATGACTATAGCTTAGGGTTACCGATGGCAAGAATGTATTATCACTATGCGCCTCTATCACAGACGCCTTTTCATTCTTCCGACGCGAATATAGATTTTGATAACGTATTCCTGTACTCAAAGAAAAGTCCCCCAAGGGTAATTCGTAGTTGATAAATACTGCATTTTTTACTTCCTTATTCTCAAAGCGACCATCGAACTTCAACCATTCATAATCTATCTTGTCTATTCCCTCACTATAGCTGAAATCATATCCCATACCCAAAGTGCCCCACTTTCCAAAATCATGGGTAGCATGGAAATTAGAAGCCAGGACATTCCATTTAGAATGTCCCATATATGAAACCTCAGAACTCGTACCTATATGATTTTCCTCTAAAGCAGAATTAGTGTTCGATGCTTTAGAAATATAATCCATCACTACACTCACGTGCCAGGCATGATTCAAACTTGCATCATAATACATATTGACATGATGCGTAAGGAGGTTGTTTTTGGATTTATTCTTATCAAAGAGATAATATGCAGGTCCTGCATTTGGCACTACACTAAATGTATCCCGAGTCTCAACCTTTCCATCCGTGTACATTCCACTATAAAGCATTCCTAGTTCTGATTTATCAGACAGATGATAAGTCATACCAGCAGAATAAGTATGACTACCGGAATGCGTCAAGCTTTCAATATGTTGCATTTTATTCCAAATGGTATCAGCTAATACCTGTTTATCATAATCAGAACTTTCGGAAGCATTATTTCTCCTATAGTAATACTTACCATACAAATCAAATTTTCCAGAATTGTATGTTGAAGAGAAACCTGTTTTATGAGCCAAATGCTTTGCCTGAGTGATATTTCCGATGGCATTAAAAGCCACACCATCTCCTAAAATCTTAGTTTTTATATCAATCACAGGTGAACCCGACGTGTCATAATCCGCCCCTGGCATAGCAACGATTTTTAAAGATTTGATTTGATCAACTGGTAGGTTATCGATAAGACTTTGATCTCTCACCTTACGCCCGTTTAAATAATAGACCGGTGCTCCCTTACCCAACACATTGAACGAATTCCCTAAATGTAAGACACCAGGAACCTTACCAATCAGTTCATATATATCATTCTGATGGTTAAGAATAGAATCATGCTCTACGTCTACGAGTAAATTATGACCAGACAACTTTATGTTTTTGCGATGTCCTATCACCTCTACATCAGATAGAGAGATTGCTGTAGAATCCGAGATACCGGTCATGTTTTTGGCAACAACGCTACTATCAGAATCAAGGATAGCAATGTTTGCAGGAACATCACCTTTGTTAGCTCCCATATCCCTTGCTATTATATTCTTAGCACTAGCAATTTGACATAAAATTACCATAAAGAAACAGAGAGCAACTAGAATTTTATTACATTTCATACTTATTTTTATCATTAAAAAATTCACAAAATGTTATATCTAAAACTTTTTCTGTATAAGAAACAGGAGGACAAACGTTACGGAACAAACATCGAGAACAAAATTTTGCCTTTCTCCGCACCATACTCCACAAAGATTCATCAGACAACAAGTTCTCTAAATGGACATTGGACCAATCCATAAGATTCCCCAATACAGAGTTAAAGTTCTGCATCAAATCACCTTTGTCGTTAATATATAAATCTCCCCAATAATTAAAATTAATCCATTCGTTTCGTATCATTTCCTTACATTGTACAGACATACTTAGAATATCTTGTATACTATAGCACATCATATTTCTAATTTTTTCTTCACAACATGCATTTAAGTCAAAAGATATTTTTAACTTGGGGTTATTAGAGATACCGGCTATCGTAAGATTATTTAGTTCATATTCATTTTTAACTAAAAAATCTACTACAGAAACTCGTGTATCATTAAATATCTGTTCAATCTGCTTCACAAACCATCCTGACTCATATACTAAAATACAATATTTACAATTTAAATCTTCTAACGAGTGTTCAAGTTTTACATAATCCTCTATCGACATCAATAAGAATATCTCATAGTGTCCTTCCATTTCTGACAAGATATTTTTTATGTTAAAAAAAGAAAGTTCATCTATACAAACAAAAAGCTTCTGCAAATAGGTAAAAAGTCCGACTTTATTCTTCAAGTTTTGAAACATTTGGGAATCCATAACATGATACTGTTTCCTCATATTATGAGAAAACACATCAATAGAATCTGTACAACTGACAAATATTCTTTTTACTAAAGAGAAGACTTTATCTGTTTTATTAACATCTAACACGTTTTTAAAATTATCAGACAAATAGGATAATCCATCAGATAAATATACTTGTTCAGAGTTTGATACTCTAGACACTACACCCTTTTTCTCTATCGCTATTTTTTGAGCCAATCGATTATTTATAGGGGTTTCAAATAATAATAAATTAATTCTATTCTTTAACTTGACTTTTCCCTCAAATTCTTCAATCATTACAGAAGACTGAAGTGTGTCATACAAGAGTATTTTATTATCTATATAATCAGCATACACAAACGGAAATAATCTTATAAGGATCATAATTTTAAATTTTATTGTTCAACATTTCCTCAAGTTCATCTATAGCTCGGTTATGAGATACGAAACATTTCCCACCTTCAACAGATTCACTTTCGGCAAAATAGCAACAATTACATCCTTTAATTTTATAACAATCAGCACATTGTGCCTTGTGTTTATCAAATATTTTCTTATAATAGCCATTAATCTTATTTAGATATAAATGTACCCCTTCTTTAGAAATAAAACCAAATTTAAATTTCCAAGAAGACTTCTCACATAAAAAAATACTTCCATCTACAGATACAAAAACTTTCGAAGAAAAAAGAAAACAGCTATTCGTCACATAACCATTCCATTGTCTACGCAACAAACCATCTACTTTTTCAATAGAGCGTTTGCTCCATAAGTAGCATTGTCCACTTTTCATCGGGAATAAAGAAGTATATACATTTGGATAATTCGTCTTCATTTTAATTATTTCATCTGTAGAATATTCATGCATCTTAAAAATCTCTTGATAGTACTTGACGTTTTTCCTTACATCAGTCTCTACTACATTAGAAAAGAGAGGTGTTTTATTCCATTTAGAAAAGAAAATCAAAGCATCCAAACAATTACTTTTCCCATGAAGAACTGTAGAAAAATTCACATTCTTTTGAAAAAAAACAGGATAAGAAGCATAGAGAAGATTAATATTTTTCACAACAATGTTAAAGCTTTCTATTCCATTTTTAAATACTCTATATTGATTATTTTTTTCATTTCCATCAAGACTTATTAATATATGAAAATGATGCTCTACTAAATATGACATATACTTATCCAACAATATACCATTAGTTGTTATTACATAAGTGATATGAACATCAGGCATCAACTGATCTGCCAATGTTACGCATTGCTGTATTTTACTGAAAGCCAATAAGGGTTCACCACCATAAAATGAAATTTGAAAATCAGCACGATTTCCATTTTTAATTCTTAATTTCAATAAGACTTCTAAATATTCACGAACATCCATATCAGCTTTCCACTCTGCTGCAGTAGTGTTTTGGACATATAAACTTCCATAACAGCAATATCTACAAGCAAGATTGCATTCCTTGGTAACTGCCAATATGATATTAGGAACTCTAGCCAAAGAATCTAATACCATATTTTCATCAACTTTAGGATATTGGCTTAGCTCGCAATGATAAAAAGAATTTGCCTTTAAAAGCATTTGTATAAAATTACTAATACTTCCTTCCGGGTTATTATTCTTATACTTTTCCAACAATTCACTAAATGTATTTTTTCGAAATGCAAAATATACATTTTTATCACAAGGATAAAGACTTCCATCCATGCAATCATATACATAATATAATCTATTATATTGAACCGGAATATATTTATGCAACATCTCTATTTTTTTTATTTTATCAGAAACAGAGATGAAAACTAAAGTACTAGTTTTCATCTCTATAAATATCTTAACGGATAGAATCAATTGGAGCAGAAGTTGTATCATTCGGATTTTGCAATTTTGTTATCAAATCCTTATTAACACTTCTTAAATTTGCCATAAGTTTATTAGCCATAACTTTTTCGTTAGCGCCACAACCAGTAGCACGACAAGTACCACCACTATCACTAGTACCACCCCTAACTAGTTCCATTTCCTTAGTAGTAATTTCCTTCCCTACTAAGTTTAGGTAATTAAAAATCTTCATATTCTATAAATTTTAAAATAAGATTAAGAGTTTATATCATATTAACTATCTTGGAAGACTATCGTGCTTCTTAGAAGGTACGCTTTGACCAGTTGTGTCTGGATATATTTAGTCGACAAAAATATTATCAATTATAAGAATCTACTCTATATGTCAAACATGCCCCAATAAATTATGTTTCCTAGTTCTACAGTTACATTATAAGAACCATTCTCGAATGCGGACAAATCTAAAGTGCACAATCCATTACCTTCTATAGCGACAGAAGAACTAGCCATGAGGCTTCCATTGTCTCCATAGACATAGACTTTTACAATGCCCATATAACAACCAACATTAACTGTAAGCTGATTTTGCTCTAAACTTGCTGTTACGCTAGGTTCTGCTGTTCGTGTCCCCAAATGTGGCACTTTTTTATACATAGGAATATCTTGCGCTTTAGGAGCATCTCCTGCTTTCACTTGAATAGAAGCAAATAGCAGAAACAACAGAAACGAAATATACATTTTTACCTTCTTCATAATCTTACCTTTTAAATGTTATTGAATCTCGGCTGCAAAATTACATAGTTTTTTGACTTCATCCAAACAAAATAGGTCTATTTCTATGCCATTGCACAAATTACATATAATACTAAGAAACAAGTACTTATAATTGCCCCCCCCAGATTTAAAAGGTCTAAAAAGCACTATATAGCCCCTATTTCTAGAAGTTTTCTATGTAGTTACGAAGCGAAAAATGCTCATTTTTAATGCCAACCTTATCCTTATACAAGAATAATTTTTGCTTGATAGCTTTCTCGCTCACACAATAGATAGATGCTAAAGTCTTTTGCGATAACTTTAAACGCAAAAGCATCATTAATCGCACGTCAGCATTGGACAAATTAGGATGCTCTTTCTTTAGTCTCGACACAAACAAATCCTCTACACTATCTAAGAAGACTTCTAACTCTGTCCAATCATTATCGGAAAGCACAATATGCTTACTCTCATTCGGAACACTCGAATTTAATTTTTCCACGACCTCTATCTTCTTTAGTAAATAGGTACGCATTACAGACAATTGCACATCCCTATGCGAGAGTTCTTCTTGGTGTAATTTCTCCATCATTTGCTGCTTTTGGGTGAATATTTCCTGTTCATGAGCTATGCGAGCTAATGACAGTTTTCGATACGACCAATAAGCATACAAGACAAACAAAATAATTATCAAGCATAAAAGTACGGTCAATCCAAATACCCATCGCAGCACTTCTGCCTTTCCTTGCATTTTTGCCCTTTCACTTTCTTTCTTCAAAAAAGAAGAATAATAGGAAATCTTGGCTTTCGATGCTGTCCTGTACATTTCTTGCAAGTAACAACATGCAGAATCACTAAAGGTTTTAGCCATCTTATAATCTTGGGCTTTCGTAGCAGCTTGGCTTCGAGTATAAAACACAGAATAATAATCTTCTGCTGTTTTTGGCGTTGTTTGCTTCAATATTACAAAAGCTTGCTTTATGGAATCTACAGTAATATAAGCAGAAGCCAACATTAACTGACAAGAAAATCTATCTGTTCCATTTAACTCATAAGCTTGGCGTGCATAAATTAGACTGCTATCTTCTTCTCCATTTTTTTCAAACACATTAGCTAACCCTTGGCTAACATAAGATAACAAACTATTATCGCCAGCATGCATTGCTAACTTATATGCTTTCTTCTCTTCTTCTAAAGCTTGTTTTAAACTATCAACAAAACCAAAGTTATCTCCTAACCTCAAATGCGCTGCCACCTTATTATATATACTAACATTTGGCATGGACTCATACATCTTCACCAAAGCTTTAGCATAGTTCAAAGCTTTGTAAGGTGCCAGCTGTTCTTCTACTTCAATCAGCTTATCCAATGCCAAGCATTTTAAA
>JAIJLI010000091.1 GCA_022722495.1 Dialister sp.
TATTATCTCTCATTCAGTTTCCAAGGAGGTATCATGGAAGCGCTCAACGCTATTGTTTCAGAAATCAATGGATTTCTCTGGTCCTCGGTGATCATCGTTCTTCTGGTGGGTGCCGGATTCTACTTTACCGTCCGCACACGCGGCGTACAGATTCGCTATTTTACAAAAATGTTTTCTCTCATCACAGAGAGTGCCGGCAAAAAGACCGCCGGCAATGAGATCTCCCCGTTTCAGGCCTTCTGTGTCAGCACGGCATCCCGTGTCGGCGTCGGCAATATTGCCGGCATCGCCATCGCTATCACAGCGGGCGGTCCGGGTGCGATTTTCTGGATGTGGTTCATCGCCATCATCGGCTCAGCGACAGGCTTCGTAGAAAGTACGCTTGGACAGATCTATAAAGTCCCGCGCGAAGACGGCACCGGATTCCGCGGCGGCCCGGCTTACTACCTGAAAAATGGTCTCGGGCATGGTCTGTGGGCAACGATTTTTGCTATTCTGATCTCTGTCACCTATGGCATGATCTACAACTCCGTCCAGTCGAATACCATCGCACTCGCACTTTCCTCCTCTCTAGGACTTGACCGCATGCTCATCGGCGGTGTCGTCACTGTCCTCGCTATGGCTGTCATCTTCGGCGGTATGGGCCGTATCGCCCGCGTCACGGAATGGATGGTCCCGATCATGGCCGGTATTTACATTTTGATCACGCTTGGCATCATGCTTTTCAACATCACAGAAATGCCCCGCGTCTTTGGCATCATTTTCCGCGATGCTTTTGACTTCCAGGCAGTCTTTGGCGGCGGCATGGGTGCTGCCGTCCTGACAGGCTTCAAGCGCGGCCTCTTCTCGAACGAGGCCGGCGAAGGCTCTGTACCGAATGCAGCAGCCACCGCAGACGCCAGTCACCCGGCTGTGCAGGGTCTCATCCAGTCCTTCGGCGTCTATGTCGATACGCTCTTCATCTGCTCTGCTTCCGCATTCATCGTCCTCCTGACAGGCGACTATACTTCGACCGGTCTCACCGGCATCGAGCTCATCCAGTGGGATCTTGCCCAGTACTTTGGCCAGATGGCTCCGAAAGCCGTCTCCATCCTGATCTTCCTCTTCGCCTTCACCTCCCTCATCGGTAACTACTACTATGGGGAGATCAATATCGGCCACCTGACCAAAAAGAAATGGCCGCTCAATCTTTTCCGCGTCTGCATCGCTGTCATGATCTTCTGGGGCTCTCTGGCTGACCTCCCGCTCGTCTGGAATCTCGCCGACCTCTTCATGGCTTTCATGGTACTGACAAACGTCACTGCCATCCTCCTTCTCTTCCCGCAGGCCAATGCGTGCCTCAAAGATTATGAACGTCAGCTCAAGGAAGGCATTCAGACACCGCTCTTCCATAAAAATGTCCTCCCCAGCCAAAAAGGCATCTACTGGTGGGATGAGGAAAACAACTATAAAGAATAATCTGTATTTGAAAAACCGCGCTACCCTTCGGGAGCGCGGTTTTTTATCTTACGGATTGCTTCTTCTATCAAGCCCCCCTACAGAGGCTTCGGCTGTTTCCTGAATCGCACGGGTTCTTTGCATCCAGAAGCTATCATGGATCACTGATGCCCAAAAGCGGCAAGGGACGCCTCCTGTCTTACCCAAGAGAAGCCTCAACGGACACCGGTCCCACGCGTTTATCGGCGGCTGACGATCCACGCAAAAAGAGGGGCTGTGAAGAAATAAATCCTCATTTCTTCACAGCCCCTTTTTACTTTGCTTTCATTTGGTTCAAGGTTCAGGGTTCAGGTGGCGGCTTCGCCGCCTTTTTTTAGAAGATGGTATTCTCGTATCGCAGCCTTCCCCTCTAGGGGGAGGTGCCCGAAAGGGGCGGATAGGATGACTATGGCATGAAAGATAGCTGGGATAAGGTTTCCCGGTCACTCCTATGAGAACTGCAAGTTCCCCGCGGCAGATGGAACGCGAAAATGAGATGATCGTTATTTCACATCGCCTTTTTTTATACCACCTATTTATGCTTTCGATCTCTTTTCTTCGCGCGAAGACGCATTTCTAGAGCTGCCGGTATGTTCATGCCATGTGACCCACAGAGATGTCGCTACGCACACAGAGGAGTAGGCCCCGGAGATGAAGCCGATCAGCATGACCAATGCAAAGTTTCTCGTGGTATCGCCGCCGAAGAAGTAGAGCGAAGCCACGCAGAAGAGCGTCGTAGTCAATGTATAGAGGGAACGACGGATGGTCTGATGAATGGAATCATTGGCCAGTTTCGCAAAGCTGTCCGTCCGGCGATGGGTATGAATGGCTTCACGAATACGGTCGAAGATGACGACAGATTCATTCATGGAGTAACCAAGGACCGTCAGGATCGCCGCAAGGAAGGATGCATCGACTTCCAGATGGAAGAATGCAAAGACACCGAGCACCATCAGGATATCATGGCAGATCGCTACGATCGCAGACAGTGCGATACGGTGCTCAAAGCGGATAGACATATAGAGGATCATCGCGCCGAAGGATAGGATGACATTGAGAAGTGTATTCTTCGTGACCTCAGAACCGATCACGGCACCGACAGTCTCGATGCGCTTCACTTCGGCTTCGCCGACTTTATCCTTCACGTGAGAAACGACCGTCTGTGCTTCTTCAGCAGAGAGGTTTCTGGTACGGATGATGACGTCATCGCCGGACTCTCCCTGCATGTTGCTGCCGGAAAGCTGAATGATCGCTGTTTCAAGACCATCCGCACGAAGTCCGTCACGCACCTCTTCTACCGTGACATTCTTGGGAAATGCCAGCTCCAGAATGGTGCCGCCTGTAAAATCAATCCCCCAGTTGAAACGGAAGAGGATGATGGACACAACGGAAAGAATGATCAGTAGTCCGGAAAAGCCGAACCAGATCTTTCGTTTGCCGATAAAATCAAAGCTGTTGAACATTATCTATCGTACCCCCTTTTTCCGCCAAACCACCAGGGGTTATGGATCCAGTTCGCATCAATGAGGAACATGAGCAGTGTACGGCTGACAGTAATCGCCGTGAACATGGATACAGCGACACCAAGGCCGAGCGAGAAGGCAAACCCCTTCACCGTCGCACTGCCCAGGAAGAAGAGGATGCAGGAGGTGATGATGACTGTCATATTCGCATCAAAGATGGTGACAAAGGCACGTTTGAAGCCGGACTGGACAGCCAGCCTAAGCAGCTTGCCGGATGCGATCTCTTCTTTGAATCGTTCAAAGATGAGAACATTCGCATCGACCGCCATACCGATGGACAGAATGACGCCCGCCACACTTGGAAGTGTCAGTGTCGCATGCAGCATATTCAGGATGCCCAGAAGGATGAGGACATACACAAGAAGCGCCACATCCGCGACAAAGCCGGCCATACGGTACACGGCCAGCATAAAAATAATGACCAGAGAGAGACCGATGGTGAAAGCCACGACGGACTTATCCTTCGAATCCTGTCCAAGAGACGGACCAACGGTACGGACTTCCATGACGGAAACCTTGACCGGAAGCGCACCGCTTCGGAGAAGGATCGCAAGATCCTTCGCTTCTTCGAGCGTTCTCTGCCCCGTGATAACAGCGGAGCCGCCGGTGATGGCTTCATTGACGACCGGATTCATCAGGAGCTCTCCATCGAGATAGATGCCGATATGACGGCCGATATTCGCTGCAGTGAGGGCGCCGAATTTCTTCCCCCCCTCATCGGAAAATTCCAGTGCAACGAGCGGCTGCTTGTTCTGCCCCATCTGTTCTTTGGCGTTTTTCAGGTCTTCCCCCGTCAGCTTGACATTGCCTTCCTCATCCTTGAACTGGAGGACAGCGGTCTTGCCAATGGTTTCGATGGCCTTCTGCGGATCCTTTTCACCCGGCAGCTCGATGATGATACGGTTCGCCCCTTCGCGCTGGATGATCGGTTCCGTCAGACCCATTTCATTGACACGCTTCTGCATGATATTGATGACTTGCGTGATCGCCTCATTGGTGACCTTATTTTCTTCAGTATCCTCAGCCTGCATGACGATATGCGTACCGCCCTGCAAGTCAAGGCCCTGACGGATATGCCCGGCCAGCCAGCCTACGCTCACAAGGAAAATCCCGATAATGGCCGCGATAACGACCCAAAATCGGATGAGCGCGCCGCTTCTGACGCTGCTGTTCCTTTTCTTTTCCAAAACTTCAACCTCTTTTCGTGATGATACTTCGTTTCTCTGTAATGATACCGGCCATGCACTGGTCGAAAGGCTCTTTAGGGAGGAAATCTATGACTTGGAAATCCCACAGAGTCATGATCCTTTTTTCATAGGAGATCTTTGCCAGATATCTGTCATAGTATCCGGCTCCCATCCCCAGACGCGCACCGCTCTCTGTCCCCGCAGTCCCCGGTACCAAGACAAGATCAAGCATGTCCGGCGCTATGGCTTCATAGCCCTTGGGCAGATCCCGCAGGCCATACGGTCCTTGGATGAAATGCTCCATATCCATGAGCCGCCCCGCCTCCATCTGCTTTCCTGGCAGACATACAGGGATGTAGATCTCTTTCCCATCAGAAAGAGCACGGCGGATAAAAGGATCGAGATCGGCTTCTCCCTTCATAGAAAGATAAGCCATGATGCGATGGGCTTTCTGATAGACGGCTGACTCGCAGATCCGATCCGCCAGAGCGAGGCTCATAACTTCCATGTCAGTAGCAGAAAGAGCCCGCCGTAAGGCGAGCATCTTCTGGCGGATTTCCTTCTTCCGTGTCACGGAAGGAGTATCCGTCTCTATCATTTCTTTTCCTCTTTTTTGTCTTTAGAAGCGTCTTTATCTTCGACCTCGACGACTTCCTCGACCACTTCTGTGCCGGCATCTTTCGGATCATCCACTTCGACGACCTCTTCCACCACTTCGGTTTCCGGTTCGTCTTTGTGCTTGGTCTGATTCATGACCTGTTCTTCCGAAGCAGCACCCAGGGCTGCCGCACCGGCTTTCTTGGCGGTTTCTTCGTCGATGAGCTTCACATCACCGTGCTGAATAGCGGTCTTTTCTACCTTGATGACGACCTTCGGTGCGATCTCCAGCTCTACGTATTTGTCACGCAGTACTTTGATCGTCCCATGAATGCCTCCAGCCGTTACTACATGATCCCCTTTTCTCAGGGACATCAGGAAACGACCTCTTTCCACCTTCAGCTTCTGCTGCGGGCGATACATGAAGAAATACATAATACCGACCAACACCAGAAATGGCCATGCCAGACTGACGAAATTCATTACCTGTTCCATTTGATTCACCTCCGTCAAATCATATGGTATTTATTTTACCATACTTTGATGATTGTTGTCTGTAGTTATTTTCTAATTATGTGTCAAAATGTTGTAAAGAGAGCTGAGATCACCGATGATAGCCCGCCATGAAGCTCTCTCTGAACTCCGTGAAGTTCCCATCTATGATCGCCTGTCGCATATCACGCATAAACTGGAGCAGGAAGAAAAGATTGTGTATCGTCACGAGGCGGAAGGCGAGAAGCTCTTCCGATTTATAGAGATGACGGATGTATGCACGGCTGTAGTGCTGACAGGTGTAACACCCGCAGCCCTCCTCAAGCGGTGCCCAGTCCTTTTCATACTTCTTGTTCTTCATATTCATGCGGCCGGAATGCACCATGGCCATGCCATTTCTGGCAACACGCGTTGGGAATACGCAGTCAAACATATCAATGCCGCGAGCCACGCCTTCGACGAGGCAGTCCGGAGTGCCGACACCCATGAGGTATCTGGCTTTATTCACAGGCAGGAACTGGGTGGTGTACTCCAGAATGTCATACATGAGGTCATGCGGCTCACCGACTGAGAGCCCGCCGATCGCCATGCCGTCAAAGGGCATAGAGGAAATCTCAAGCGCGCTCCTCTTCCGAAGATCCTTGTACATACCGCCCTGCACGATACCGAACATGCCGCGATCCGTGCGGGTATGCGCTTTGATGCAGCGCTCTGCCCAGCGCGTCGTGCGCGCTGTGGAATGGTCGGCGTAGTCATAGTCTGCCGGATAGGGGATGCATTCATCGAAAGCCATGGCGATATCGCTCCCCAGATCCTCCTGCGCATGAATGGAAACCTCCGGAGAGAGGAACTGCTTCGATCCATCGAGGAAGGAGCGAAAGTGCACGCCCTCCTCCGTGATCTTGCGCATAGCGCCCAGAGAGAAGACCTGAAAGCCGCCGCTGTCCGTCAGTATTCCCTTCGGCCAGTTCATGAAACGATGCAGCTCGCCAGCCTCTTTGATCAGCTCCGTGCCGGGACGCAGGAACAGGTGGTAGGTATTCGAGAGGATGATCTGCGCGCCCATGTCTTCGAGTTCTTCGGGTGTGACAGTCTTGACTGTCGCCTGTGTGCCGACCGGCATAAACATCGGCGTTTTGAACGTGCCATGAGGCGTGTGCAGGAGCCCTGCCCGCGCACCGGTCTTCTTGTCTTCGGCAACCAGTTCGTAGTTAATAACCATAGTTGTAGATCCTTATGATGTCTAAAAGATAGTTGATTAAATTCAGCGTTTCCTTAATGTAAAAACATGGCATCACCGAAGGAGAAAAATCTGTATTTCTGCTTCACGGCTTCTTCATACGCGGCAAGAATGTGCTCACGGCCGGCGAAGGAGGCCATCATCATGACGAGGGTGGATTCTGGAAGGTGGAAATTCGTGACGATGGCATCGACCATGTGCCACTGATAGCCCGGATAGATATAGAGCTGCGTCCAGCCGCTGCCGCTCTCAAGGATACCGCTCTGACCAGCGGACTCCAATGTGCGGACAGAGGTCGTGCCGACAGCGATGACGCGGCGACCTTCGGCTCTCGCAGCATTTACTTCTTTCGCAGTTTCTTCACTGACCGTGTACCACTCCTTATGCATTTCATGATCTTCGATATTTTCTTCAGAAACCGGGCGGAAGGTACCGATACCGACATGAAGGGTGACGAAGAGGAGCTTCGCGCCCTTCTTCTTCATTTCTTCCATAAGCTCCGGGGTGAAATGAAGGCCTGCCGTCGGAGCAGCCGCTGAACCCTTATACTTCGCGTACACAGTCTGGTACTCATCATTGTTGCCAAGTTTTTTGTGAATATACGGCGGGGTCGGCATCTCACCGATCTGATCGAGAAGGCTGTCGAAATTGCCGTCATAGTGGAATTCGACCAGACGTCCGCCGAATTCCGTCTTATCCAGCACTTTGCAGGTACAGTTCTCTGCGAATTCGATCTCTACGCCCGGCAGTGCCTTACGGCCCGGGTTCACGAGGACTTCCCATGTATCATTGCCCTTCGGCGTGAGAAGCAGCATCTCCACCTTGCCGCCAGTATCCTTCTTCTTGCCATAGAGGCGCGCCGGAATGACTTTCGTGTTATTGAAGACGAAAACATCGCCTTCGCGGATCTCGTCCAGGATATCACGGAAATGGTGAT
>JAIJLI010000092.1 GCA_022722495.1 Dialister sp.
ACTTTTCCGCTCTTGTCGATATAGCCGCGCTTCTCCGTGACGGATGTGACAGGCTCATCGTCGTATCGGCCGGGATACCAGATGGGCAGGCCGATGCCCCATCCCCAGCCCCATGGGTGATGGTGATGGCGGAAGGCAAGCCAGTCGCCCCATCCCCAGCCGATGCCGATGGAGATAGGAGGAAGGCTGCGGACGGCGTGCGTCTCCACCTCGCCTTCTCTGACTTCGGCAAGACCGTCCCTGAAGGGGAAAAGCTGGTCGTAGTCTGCCATGAAGGCGATGGTGCCGTCAGGTCTGGCATAGCCGTTGCCGTCGATGGTTTTGACACCGGAGAGACCTTCGGAAAAGGGGGTCAGCACAGCTTTGAACTGCGGCTTTGCGGTGACGTGTCCTTCGGTATCGATGAATCCCCAGAGCTTGCTGTCGCCTAGGATAGCCGCATAGCCTTCGCTGAAGGCCGGCGAGACGGCTTTGTAAGCGGGAGGGATGATTTCCTTGCCCTCTCTATCTATGTAGCCCCAGAGATTCTTCTGGTTTTTGACGGCGAGTCGTCCCTCTTGGAAGGCAGCACCGGTATCCTTGTAGATCGGGGAGACGATATAGCGGCCCGTCATGTCGATGACGCCCCAGCGTCCTTTTTCTTTGACGGCGGCGAGACCGTCTTCGAAGAAGCGCGCTTCCTGATAGACAGGCTTCACTTCTTTTCCATCGAGCGAGAGATAACCATAGGTCGCGCCCTGCTTTACGATCGCCATGCCGTTCTCGAAGTCGGAGACTTGATCGTAGGCGGCACCAGAGATCAGCGATCCATCTTTTTTATAGAAGGAGATCTTCTTGTCCTTCCCACGGACGGCGAGAGCACCTTCTTTCCAGATGGAGCGGCTTTCATAGGAGATCGGGATGACTTCCTTTCCCGTGCGGGTGAAGAATCCGCGAAGTCCGCCTTTTTCTGCTTCAATGAGATCATCACGCCCCTCTTCAGAGAGAAGGTCCTCCTTCTGCTCGTCGGTCTCGGAGAGTGAGAGGCCAAGACGGTCATACGAGATCGGGATCACGACTTGGCCGGCACCATTCACTGCGCCCCACATGCCGTTCTCTTTGACTGCGGCCGTGAAGGGGAGCGTGGGTTCATTGGCAGAAACCGTAGCTGCTGCCAAAAGGGCAGCAAGCGTTAGGAGCAGTGTACGTTTTTTCATAGAGAGCACCTCCGGAAAGATGATAGATCCTATCCTCATTATAGTCAAAGAACGAGGGGCTGTAAATCGAAAGCAAAAAAGCATTTTCCGCGGGGAAAATGCTTTTTGATGCTATGGGGACCTATGGGGCGGCACGGACCTGGGGGGATAAGTTTGAAAGCAGGGAAGAGTAGCTAGTGGCTAGGGATTAGGAGTGACTAGTGACTAGTCACTGGGATTCTCCGACATCGTCATCTCGAGCGTAGCCGAGGGATCTTTACTGCACCGCAGGAAATCAGCATGCATGCGCCGAGGGAAAACGATGTCTTGGTGCTGTCTCACAGCAGGCAATGAGCGTTCTGCCATAGAGATTTCTCGGCTATGCTCGAAATGACGACGGCGCGAAGCGCTATCAAAATTCCGCGGCGCTTCTGATTATGATGCGCCGCACCCATCCCTTTGAACCTCTTGAACCTATAGAACCCGCTGAACCTTTATCATTCCATTTCGATGAGTTCATACTGTGGATTTCCCATCTTGAGCTCTTTCATCGCCTGCAGCTGATGGAGACCGTGGCGAGACTCGATGCGCTTGACGAGATCCTGATTCGAGGCGGTCTGATAGACGAGGTCGACCGATGCCTGATCGATGGCGAGAAGGTCGGTCGAGGCGAGGATGCCGATATCCGGGATCGTCGGCTCGGCAGCGATGAGACCGGCGCAGTCGCAGTCGACAGACATGCGGCGCAGGACATTCAGGTAGACGATGTGCTTGCCGAAGAGATCAATGGTGGCTTTGGCGGATTCCGCCATGTTCTCCATGAGGAGCTCCTTGCCTGGCCAGGCGTTCCAGTCTTCCGGCTGGTTGTTTACATCGACGCCATGGACCTGGCTCTTGCCGATGCGTCCATCCGCGCAGCCGATGGCGAGATTCTTCATCGAGCCGCCAAAGCCGCCCATGGCATGTCCTTTGAAATGGGTGAGGACGATCATCGAGTCATAGTTCACGATGTGGCTGCCCATGGAGACTGTCTTGAAATGCTTGCCGCCACGGACCGGAAGTTCGATAGTCCCTTCTTCGTCCATGATATCGACAGGGCAGAAGGTCCAGCCATTCACCTGCAGGGTGTCGCGGTGCATCTCTGTCGTGTAGCGGTCTCCCTGGTAGAGCGTATTCGTTTCTACGATTGTGCTGTCCTTCACCTGCTTCTGAAAGGCTTCCACCATGTCACGCGGCAGGATATTCGGCCCATGCTTTTCACCGGTATGCAGTTTGATGGCTACTTTGCCATAGATGGCATCATTGATCCGTGCGTAGAGCGAGATTAGGTGCGCTGCATCGATCACGCGAGTGAAGTACACCTTGGCGCGACTGCCTTCTGCGCTTTCATCCACACGACGCGAGCCGATGACGGGAGCCTGTTTGTATGTTTCCATATTGTATCCTCCTTCGATGGTTAGGGCTGCCTGTGGCAGCTCCGATCTACTTCATTAGTATAGTCTGTATTTTCTTCAATCACAAATGCTTTTGGCGAATGAGCATGGAAGCGGGAAAAGCATGGGAAAGCCCGGGCGGCGCTCTGCGAAGGAGAACCGATGGGATGGAGATCACAAAAAAACGCCCATGCATACACATGGGCGTTCATGTTCTGGAGCCGGCAACAGGATTTGAACCTGCGACCTACGCATTACGAATGCGCCGCTCTACCAGCTGAGCTATACCGGCATTGACATGAAATATTGTAACAAATGGAGTGGGGGTTTGTCAAATAAATTTTGCTATTTCAGAGCAGGCTGCGCGTTTTCCAGGGACCATGCCGAGAGTATGCGCCTGTAAGAAGGAAACAGGATATGCGTCATGGGCTTTTAAAAATGTATTGACAAATCCGAATTTCCGTGCTATAATTCTAAACATTGTCGGGGCATAGCGCAGTTTGGTAGCGCACTTGGTTCGGGACCAAGGGGTCGCAGGTTCAAATCCTGCTGCTCCGACCATTTTTATGCGGGTGTAGCTCAATGGTAGAGCGCCAGCCTTCCAAGCTGGTTACGAGGGTTCGATTCCCTTCACCCGCTCCAGAAACGATCCGCTCTTGGGGCGGGCTTTTTTATTGCCTGAAATGACTGGCGTCTGCCTTTCGTGCATCCAAGGGAAAGGAAGCTCCCGCGATTTTCCGGCATTTCCTTATACCCGTTTCCGAAATATGATAAGATAGTAGCAATAGCAGTGGAGGTGGATCACGATGGCATACACAGAAGCGGAATTGATCGGTCAGCTGGAGAAGGATCTCGCGCGTCCGGGTGAGCTGTATGTAAAGGACTATATACAAGAGGGCGGGGCGGCGAGTGATACAGGACGCTCCTATGAGGACATCATCAGCACGTATCTCGTCTCTCACGCAGAAGCACTGAAAATGACGGATACGAATTGGGGCATGGTGCATACCGCTATCGGCAAGACTTCCGAGCGAGGGAGCCGCATGGCGCAGAAGCTGCTTTTAGAAAAGGACTTTTTCCATGCCATTCCGCTAGACGGAGATGTGCGTCTGACAGATGGGACGATGGCGGAAATCGGATACTTTGATTTTATGACGCTCGATAAAGAAGGAAAGGGCCTCACACTCTTTGAGATCCGGCCATATCCGGAAAAAGAAAAGCCGCTTTCGCGTCTCCTTCGCTGCTGGAGCCTCAAAACTTCACTGAACAAAGCGCTTCTTTTGCAGATGCTCGGCATGGAAAAGCTGCCGCGGATCTCCATCGTGACGCTCATCACCGGCGGAGGAAGTGATCACTTCACGCCTGCGGGGAGACAGCCGGTGCCTCTTCCTTTGAAGCAGCTGGGCGGTATGCTCGGCGTTTTTTGCCTTTATCTCTTCCACGGCTTGTACGGCATCCCCGTGAGCGGAGCGCAGGCTCCGGCGCAGATGACGCGCGCGGAGCTGATCTTGCTCCTGGAAAAAGATGCCAAGCATCCGGAGCTTCTGTATCAGAAGGACTATATCAATCGATTCGGCCTCACGGCGGATACGAAGGAGCCGTACGCGGCTGTCGCAGCCGGCTGGCTCACTGGGCATCGGGATCTGTGGATGGGGGTGGCGCATGGTCTTTACCGATTGGTCGAAGGGAATCGCGTCAGCATCATGATGAAGGATCCCGATCTCCAAAGGATCCGCAAGCAGCGCGTCTTTCCGCCTTTTGGCGAAGTGCTGCCTGTCGCGCTCGTGCTTTTGGGAAATCGGTCGCAGGAGCTAGGACGCCCCTCCATGCTGCTCTATGATGGAAATCCGTCAGGGGTGGGGACGTACTCTCTCGTGAGAGCGCTCGAAAGGGTCGATCCGTCCGACAGCCTGCTTCGGAGCGTACTTCGCGCGTTCACGCATCTCGTGCTGGTCGATCGGAAGAAGCTGATGGCAGATCTTCGGCTACCGGAGGAAACGACGATGGAGGTACGTCTCGTCGTAGGAAAGGGGATGCAGTACGACCTCTTTTTGCGGGATCTCCCCTTCGTAGAGCCGCTCATGAAGGCCATGGGCATCGGACTCATCACGATGGGAGAAGGATATGAGGCGATGTATTGAGGGAAGTGACTAGTATGGCGATTTGTTAACTTCTGGACTTAGTGAGAAGTGAGAAGTGCTGGAAGGGGCACACCATTCATATAGTGTTCCAACACCCCTCATTAAATAAAACAGTTTTTCCAATAATTTATATAAAACTCCGCGGCGCTTCCTCATTTTATGCGCCGTACCTTCACTCCTAATTCCTCACTCCTCACTCCTAACTTGATTCGGAAGTTGACTTACATGCCGGTTATTTAGAAAACGCAATACTGGCGACTGGACACTGGCTGCCAGTCATCAGTCACTGTTTTTAAAAACCTTGAACCTTCCCTTCGTTCCCTATATAATAAGAAGAAATAAAAATGTAAGGAGAGCAACCATCCATGGGATTTTTTGATAAAAAGCACGAATCCGACACCCCGATAGGAAACCTGAGAGCGCACATCGGTACCTACATGTACTTTGTCAAAGTGGGCAAGTCGAAGTTCAAGCACAAGGGACGCATTGGCGAGATCTTTGCGGATATGGACAACACCCAGTTCCTTTTCAATCAGGCGACAATGGGGACGATGTATGATTTCAAAAAGAAACTCGACTATGCCCTTTGGGATGCAGCCGTTCATAAATACACCGAAGACATGGAAGCCCTGAAGGCAGAACTGCTCAAGGTCGTCGATCAGGAAGAGGCAGCGCCGAAGGAAGAAGCGCCGAAGGAAGAGGAAGCGGTGGAAGTCGCTCCAAAGGAAGAGGAGACAGGCGACTGGAAATCCTCCATCAAAGGACAGATGGCGGCTGCGGAAGAGAAGGCGAAGAAGGAAGCCGAGCGCAAGAAGCACGAAGCTGAGTCGGAGGAAGGCTTTGAGGTCGATGCCAGCGAAGAAATGACCGAAGCCGACTGCCGCGAGCTCTGGCGCATCCTTCAGGGACTCGAAAGAGAATTCCAGGAAATGAAGAGCATTGCGGACGACTGGTTCACCGTACACGGTAAAGGCAATGGCTGCTTTGCCGCGCTCGCTATGATGGCTCTTATCCCTGTGGGCGCGATCTACGGGATCTGTCAGATGCTGTAAATGAGGAATGGATGTGCGGCACGCATTTGGATCCGCAGTACCTGATGCGTCTCTTCACCATGACGGTAAAGGAAAATGGACCGATGTGCCTGCCCGGCCCGCATTTCCTTATAATAACTTTTCTCGAGAGGGTGTACATTTACCCTCACCTATGGTATGATAATGCAAGAAATCTTGGTTTCAGGGAGGTGACATCATGTCCAAACACATCGTTACAATCAACAAGTCTTCTCTGCAGGACTCCATCAAATTCGAAGGCTGCAGTGAATGTCAGACTTCCTGCCAGTCCGCTTGCAAAACAAGCTGCACCATTGGCAACCTGATCTGCACAGAACAGGAAGAAGCAGAAGCAAAGAGAGCATAAGCTGATGCACGGCCAAGCCCCCGGCCTTGAGACCGGGGGCTTTTCTTGTGAGAGAATGGATGAGGGTGGAAGGGAAATAGCATCAGAATTTTCGGCGCTTCCTGATCGGCTGCGCCGCACCATCCCTTTGAAGCCATAAACACTGTTGAGCCCTTCCAGACCATAAGCCTTACCTGATATACCAGCAAGCAATCAATAAAAGGAGAATAACATTTCATGGATTACAACGTTAAGCCAATGATCCACTGTTTCCAACAGAACGGCATGAATATCGTCATGGATGTGAACAGCGGCATCGTACATGTCGTCGATGATGTGACGTACAAGGTCCTCGCGTATTACAATGGAACCAACCGGGGAATGGTTCTGGCGAATCTGGCCAAAGACTACGAAGAGGCCGAACTCAATGAAGTCATGGATGACCTTGATGAACTCATCGCCAAAGAAGTGCTCTTCGCACCGATGGATAAGAATTACAAAATGGCGATCGAAGACCGTCCGATCATCAAAGCACTCTGCATCAATATTGCTCACGACTGCAATCTGCGCTGCCAGTACTGCTTCGCCGGGCAGGGCGGCTATGGCCAGTGGCGCATGCTGATGAGCTTCGACGTTGCCAGAAGAGCTGTCGATTTCCTCATCGCACACAGCGGTCCGCGTGAACACTGCGAGCTTGATTTCTTCGGCGGTGAACCGCTCATGAACTGGCATGTCGTACAGCAGACCATCGACTATGTACACAAGCAGGAAAAGAAGCACGGCAAGAAGATCAAGATGTCCCTCACCACGAATGGCCTTCTGCTCGACAAGGAAAAGGTCAAATATCTGACAGACAATCACATCAGTCTCATCCTGTCACTTGATGGCCGCAAGGAAATGCACGACCGTATGCGTCCGGGTGTCCATGGCGAAGGCACCTATGATGAGATCGTGAAGAATCTCCAGTACTGCGTGGCGAACCGCAAGGGCGAGGAATACTATGTCCGCGGTACCTTCACCCGTTACAATATGGACTTTACGACCGACGTCATCGATATGATCGACAAGGGCTTCCCTGCTGTATCCATGGAACCGGTCGTCGGCGAAGACACCGCTGACTACTCCATCAAAGAAGAAGACCTGCCGCGTGTCAAAGCGGAATATGACCGCCTCGCCAAGCTCTTCATCGCAAGAGAAGAGGAAGGCCGTCCGTTCTTCTTCTTCCATTTCAATATGGACCTCTGGAAGGGCCCCTGCCTCCCGAAGCGTCTTCGCGGCTGCGGCGC
>JAIJLI010000008.1 GCA_022722495.1 Dialister sp.
TGTGCGGTGTAAAGGTGGCATGAACTTGACATGGGCTCTTTAGAGGAACAGGAGAAATAGGCATGGAATGCTAAGGGAAAATGCCGAGAGCCGTTAAACGCAAGGCAGAAAGTACTGATGTCCATGTCTGTGGCGGGCTACCTCGTAGTAGTGTTGAAGTCTCTGTAATGGAGATGGAGCGAAGGGGGTGGCGTACTTAGCCAAATTCAAAGTCCAACTCTACAAATAGAGGATGAAACAATGAACGAGGCAACCTTTGTAATAACAAATGAATTAACAAAGAGTAAGTGCGAAGAGCCGTGTGAGGGGAGACTTTCAAGCACGGTTCCGAGAGAAGGGTGGGTGAAATTCCCTCCCCTTACTCGACTTTGGCTTAGCCAATATTTATAAACTTTTTAACTGAAGTGAAAATGAAGAAGTTGCTATCGGTGTATTTGGTATTCTTTTTGTTGATAATGAATTTTAGCTGTTGTAATAGAAGTAAATTACAATGTCATTTAGAAGATTTGATGAATCAAGAACTGAGTGTGCCTTTAGAAAAGATGGTTTGCTTATATAGCGACATCTATACAAACCAGACTAACGAACATAAGGTATCTCAATATATGTATATACATTATGTAGATTCAAGCCAATGTTCACCTTGTGCTTTAGATAAGTTGTATCTTTGGAATGATTTAATATTGGAGTTTGAAAAGAAGGGAATCCATTCTTGCTTTATTTTTGAGCCTAAAAAAGGGCAAGTTGAAGATGTATATCTTTCTGTAAAATCTTCTGGATTTAAGAGTCCTGTCTATGTAGATACTTCATATTGTTTTCGGAAAGAAAACAGTTTCATCCCAAATGGTATTCTTTATCATTCTTTTGGGATAAATAAAAAGAGGAAAATAGTAATAATTGGAAATCCTCTTCTTAATAAAAAAGTTAAAAAACTGTATGATGAGTTAGTAACAAATAGTAATAATTTAAATTGAATTTATTTATGAAGAAATGTTTATTCTTGGGATTCTGTTCAATAGTTCTTCTGTTGGCAATTTTCATTAGTCCAAAAATGAATTCATCCTCAAGCGACCTTCTTATGGAAAATGTAGAGGCGTTGAGTCGAGGAGAGGTGGGGCTATGGTATAAGGTTAGTACAGGACCTTGTCCTACTCCGAGTTATAAGAAGTGGGTTCATTGTAGTTCTGGAGGAAATGCAAAAGAGTGCCTTCCGAGTGATTGCTAAAAAATAAACTTATAAGTTTGTAAGTCGAATTGGCAGAGTGGAGAGCTAAGGGGCTCTCTGCTCTGTTAACCTAATAAAATGAATGTTTAATAACCATTTAGGTAAATGGTGCAATGTGTTTCTTATGAGAAAAATATATTTACTATTATTTCTATGTATTTATCTTATAGCTTGTACAGAAAACAATCTGAAAGATGAATGTAAGGTTATTGATGTAAAGCAGCATAGCTTTCAAAAGTGGGAGGAATTCTTTAGAATAGAGAATGTTATTCCATTGGAAAGTTCATCCTCTTCATTGATAACAGTTGCAGCTAAATGTAAAGTTCGTGGCGGCTTGGTCTTTTTTCAAGATTTTAAAGAAAAAAGTATGTTTGTCTTTAGTCAAAAGAATGGCAAGTTTAAATATGAAATAGGTAAATTAGGATATTCGGAATCAGAACATAAGGATTTTCTTGACTTTAATTATGATGAAGAGAATTCAAGAATAACTATTCTTGATGAGCGTGGCTTGGCATCTTTTGATGCAAGAAATGGAAAGTTTATAGATAGAAAAAAGTCCATTAATGGGGCTAGCGTCGATTATTGTCGTTTTTTAATACAAGGAAATGATACATTATTGTATTCTCCTGATATGGACTTTACAGTGTCAAGATTATCTAATGGTGGAAAAACAGATGAATTGAGAAAAAGCAAAGGGTTCCAAATGCAGAGTGAGCGTTTCTTCTCTTTAAAAGGTAATATTTTGGTTTTGCCAGATTATGGTTGTTTTACAATAGATACTTATCGTAATGGAGGAATATTGCCGAAGTATATCTTAGATTTTGGCAGAGAAACTTTACCCTCAAAGTATATTCCAAAAGATTATGAAGAGTTTGACAAGACAGACAACATGAACCCTTACTTTAAATCTGTTCAACAGTGTATAGAAAATTCAAAATGGCTTTATGTTTTAGTTGTTGGACCGAAACAAACTTATTATAATGTGTTTTTTGACAAGCAAAATGAGAAGGTTTATGCTGGGAAAATGCGTCAGGATTTAGGCTTGACTCTTGTAGATGCTGATGAAACAGGTTTTTGGGGATTGGTTTATCCTTCTGATTTATCAAGAAAATCAATATTTTATAAGCAATTAAAAGAACAGGTACAAGAGAGCCAAGGTAATCCTTTGCTTATAAAATTGAAAATCAACATGTAGTAATGCAAAATATAAGGAAAAGCATATTGTTTTGGGGAATCATTTTTAGTGTTTCTCCTCTTTTTGCACAGCAAACCATTACTCTGGGTGATGCCATCCGCATCGCTCAGAGTAACTCGTTTGATGCCCAATTGGCAAGGTTTAGTTTCTTGTCAAGTTACTGGGCTTATAAATCATATAGGGCAGAACTGTTGCCATCCATGAGCTTGTCGGGAGGACTGATGAACTTCAATCATTCTCGGGTTGAGGCTAGAAATGCAGAGGATGGAAAGATAAACTATGTAGACAATAACTCTTTGGTGAACTCGCTGACCTTGTCATTGCAACAGCCGGTTAGCAGCCTGGGTGGTACGCTTTCGTTACAATCGTACCTTTATCGACTAGATCAGTTTGACTATAAGATGACAACCTATAATACATTGCCTTTGCGCCTCTCTTATTCTCAACCGTTTACTTCCTATAATGAATGGAAATGGCGAAAAAAAACGGAGCCCAAGGAATATGAGAAAGCGAAAAGGGTGTACCAGGAAAGCATCGAGGACATAGCCATAAAAGTATCAAATCTTTATTTTGCAGCCATCTCAGCCCTGTCTGACTATCAACAGAGTTTGGCGAAAAGCCAAGACTTGGAAGAACTTTATCGCATATCGCAAAGGCGATTGGAACTGGGCACCATTACGAAAGGAGACTTATTACAGTTAGAGCTTTCAAAACTCAATGCTAAGGTAACCGTGAATGAGGCGAAAGTGAAGCTGAATGATAGCCTATATGATTTGTTTTCCTATATGCGAGTAACCGATTACGAGCACGCCAACCTCTTGCCTCCAGAGAATGTGCTGGATATGGTGCTCAATGTGAACGATGTGCTGCTAAAGGCTCGAACCAATTCCTCGCATGCCATCACGCAAGACTTGGAACTGATTGCCGCCCAGCAAAACCTGGCAAAGGCGAAGTCTGCCCAAGGTATTCAAATGCACTTGAATGCCGAGGTGGGGTTTAATCGTACGGCAGATGGATTTGCAGCAGCCTATAGTCATTTGCAAGATAATGAGATTATCGGGGTGACAGTAACGGTGCCTATCTTCGATTGGGGTGTCAAAAAAGGACGAGTGATGGTGGCTAAGTCGAATCTGGAATTGGCAAAGACCAAAAGGGAACAAGCCGACAACGACTATGTGCAGAGCGTGAAGCGCGAGGTGATGCAGTTTAGTTTGCAGGCGGCGCAGTGTCGTACCTCCTTGCAGGCTCAGAGAATATCCCAGGAGCGTTATGACATCACGAAGAAAAGATTTGAAGCAGGCAATGTGTCGGTAACGGAACTGAATACCGCCTTGCAGGAATTGGAAACAGCCAAGTCGCAATACATCAGTCAACTGCGGACTTATTGGAATTACTATTACACCTTGCGTAAGTTTACGCTCTACGACTGGGTGCAACATCAAGAATTGACAGTAGATTTTGATGCTTTGGTCTTGTAGCCGCTGGAAAGTAAAATAGGAATGTCTTCTATATAATAAGAAATGTTATGACAGGAAATAAATATATATATTGTGTGCTGGCTATGGCATTGATAGCCTTGCAAGGTTGCAAAAAGACAGCCCATGTAGATGAAGAGCAAAGTATGGCAAACGCTGATAGTGTATCTACGGAAATTTATGTGGATACGTTGAGGCTACATGAACAGACCTTTCATCGCCAGTTGATATGTAATGGCAAGTTGAGGGCTATCGAGAAGTGTGACTTGTCGTTTGCCGATGGCGGTGTCATAGAGCAAGTGTACGTGCATAATGGCGAAAGGGTTTCCAAGGGACAGGTGATAGCCAGAACTGATAGGAGCGATGCAAGATTGAATTTAGAGAAGGCAACTAGAGAGTTGGAGAATGCTCAGGTATCCTTAGCCGACAAGCTCATCGGCTTGGGGTATGATGGCATTTCTGCCAATGTGCCGGCTGCAGTCATGCATCGAGCTAAAGTTACTTCTGGCTATTATCTTGCCCAATACCAGTTGCAAGCTGCTAAGCGATCATTGGGCAAGTGTACCTTGTTGGCACCTTTCGCTGGGCGTATCACTGATTTGGTGAACAAGCGACATCAACGAGTGGATAAACTCTGCGGATTGGTAAATGATGGTCAACTGGATGTGGAGTTTGAGGTGCTGGAGGCTGAGATTAAGCATCTGAGTGTAGGGCAAAGAGTATGGGTGAGCCTTTTTGTGGATGATGCGGCGAGGTATGGCGGAAGAGTCGTCAACATCAATCCAATGGTGAGCGACAAAGGCTTGATTAAGGTGACAGCTCGCATTGCCAATGACAAAGGACTGTTGATGGATGGCATGAATGTGAAGGTCATTGCCGAGAATGATGTCAAGAAAGCCCTCGTCGTGCCAAAGGATGCCGTGATAGAGCGAGATGGTTATCATGTGGTTTTCATGTATAAGGATGGAGAGGCTGTTTGGACTTATGTGGATGTGCCTTATGCCAACATCGGGTATTATGCCATCACTGGCTGTGAGCGCAAGGGTACTCATGTGAAAGCTGGAGACGTAGTGATAACTTCCGGTAACCTGAATCTGGCAGATGGAACTCAGGTGCATGTGAAAAAGCAATGAAAGATAAAACGGATAGCTTATGGTTAAGTATTTGATAAAACGTCCCGTTGCCGTAACGATGATATTGATAGCTCTTGTGACTATCAGCATATTAGGCGTGAGAAAAATTCCTGTTTCTCTCATGCCCGACATCGATGTGCCCCAAATAACGGTGCAAGCCAACGTGCCAGGTTATTCGGCACAGGAAATGGAGAAGGATATAGTGGCTCCTTTGCGTCTGCAGCTATCAAGAATAGCTGGCATCAAGAGCATCAGTGCTGATTCGAGAATGGGTATGGGTAGTATTCTCTTGAGGTTTGAACCTGGGTGCGACGTTGACATGTATTTCATCGAGGTAAACGAAAAAATAGATATGGCGATGGGCAACTTGCCTAAGGAGATGGAACGTCCCAAGGTAATCAAGGCAAGTGCTCTTAATATTCCTGCATTTTATCTAGATATATCTCTAAAGAATGAACGAGATGGAGAAGAAGCATCTGCGCAGTTTGCCCAACTCTGTGATTTTGCAGCCAACGTGGCTAGCCGAAGGCTGGAGCAATTGCCATCTGTGGCGATGGTGGATATGAGTGGACTCGGAAACTCTGAGATACTTTGCATACCAGATAAGGCAAAGATGGAGGCGCTGGGCATGACCGAGGATGACTTGCAAGCAGCCTTGACTGCAAGCAATGTGCAATTATCCTCATTGTCGGTGGTGGATGGCATCTATTGCTATCATGTGCATTTTGACAATCAGGTTTTGACGGTAGATGATGTGCGTAATGTATATCTGAACCATGAAGGACGCCTGTTACAGTTGAAGGATTTGTGCGAGATAGAAGTACGTACCATGACAAGGCAAAACATCAATCGCCATGAAGGTAAAAACTGTGTGTCGCTTGCTGTCATTAAGCAGAGTGATGCCCAAATGGGCGAATTGCGAGAAGCCATTGCTGATGTGGTGGATGACTTGCAAAAGAATAACCCTGAATTGAAGTTTGACATCACGAGAGACCAAACAGAGCTGTTGGCTTATTCCATCAACAACTTGGAATGGAACCTCGTGGCAGCTATTTTTTTCACCTCTTTGGTCTTGGTACTTTTCATGCGTCGATGGCGGTTGGCATTGTTGGTTGCTCTATCCATTCCCTTGTCCTTGCTCATCACCCTGTTGAGCTTCAGGTTAATCGGTATTTCGCTCAATATCATATCCCTTTCAGGTTTGATATTGGGTGTAGGTATGATAGTGGATAATTCTATCATCGTGATAGACAATATCTTGCAGAAAAGAGTCTCTGCCCAAAGTGTGGAGAATGCCGTGGCAGAAGGAACCTGGAATGTTTTTACCCCTATGTTGAGTTCGGTGTTGACTACCTGTAGTGTGTTTCTGCCGCTTATCTTTATCGGAGGTATGGCAGGAACCTTGTTCT
This sequence comes from Dialister sp., assembly GCA_022722495.1. GTDB lineage: Bacteria > Bacillota > Negativicutes > Veillonellales > Dialisteraceae > Dialister. The sequence continues at coordinate 6,438 of JAIJLI010000008.1, forward strand.
TCGACCAAAGTATGGGCATAACAATAGCACTTTTTGCCTCCTTGATAGTGAGCGTGGTCGTGCTGCCCGTTTATTTCTATTTGCTTGTGGGAAGGAGAAACAAAGACAAGGTTGGGAAACTTACAGAAGTACCTACCAACAGCAAACTCCACTTATGGATATATCGTCATCATGAAAAAGTACAGCACTGGATGTTTGCCCATTTGCGTCTTTGCCTATTCTTGTTCTTGATGACCATTCCTGGATTGATGTTGGTGTTTATGATTTCTGAACGTCGACAAATGCCAGAAATAGGTTATTCGGATGGAATCATGTATGTGGATTGGAATGCGAATATATCGGTAGAAGAGAATGACCGGCGCATAGCCTGGCTGTTGAAACCAGCCAGGGAGCAGTTGGAAACCAATACCTCCATGGTGGGAAAACAGAACTTTATGCTTTTCCATACTCGTGAGATATCTTCTTCCGAAGCCCTAGTCTATATCAAAGGGCATAGCATCAGTGATTATCGGGAAGTCCAAAAAGAAATGCAAGCAAGGCTCGGTGAGAAATATCCCGAGGCAATGCTCTCTTTCAGTCCTTCTGGTAATCTGTTTGAGTTGATTTTCTCTTCGGGTAATCCTGAATTGCGCCTTCAGTTGCAAGATGCCTCCGGTCATCGTCCCACCGTAGAGCAAGCCATGGCTTTCGTGGATTCTCTGAGGCATCACTTTCCAACAATGAAAGTTCCATCAGTAGCTACAGAAGAAAACTTGGTGCTGGATGCCGATGTGGAGCAGATGGCACTATATGGTATTACGTATAGACAACTCTATAATAAGTTGTTGCAGCTGGCTGGAGGCAATGAGGTGATGCGCATCAATCGAGGTGCAGGTTCAATACCTGTGGTTTTAGGAACATCGGATGCTGATAGACAGCAGATACTTTCTGCTTCCTTGAAAAATCAAGAAGGAATAGAGGTGCCCCTTCAACTTTTAATGAAGGAAAGAAAGGCATACGACTTCAAACACCTATATGCTTCGGATGCAGGAGAGTTTTATCCTGTAGATATAGAAACCCATGGTAAGGTGAGGGAGGTGTTGGATTACGTAAGCCAGTACAACTTGAGAAATAAAACAGTGAGGGCAACTGCCGTGGGTGATTATTTTGAGAGCAAGCAGCTGATAGTCAACTTGGCTTGGGTGTTGGGTGTGTCGGTGCTTTTGTTGTATTTCATCTTGTCGGCACAATTTGAGAGTTTGATTCAGCCATTCATCATCTTGACGGAGATCGTGGTGGATGTCTTTGTCGTGTTGTCTATGCTCTATCTGTTGGGCTTGTCCATCGACTTGATGTCCATGACGGGAATCATCGTGATGGCAGGAATAGTCATCAACGATTCCATTCTGAAGGTGGATACCATCAATCGGCATCGGAAAGAAGGCATGGAATTGATGGAGGCAATAGCACTGGCTGGGCGTGAGCGTTTGTTCCCGATAATCATGACATCGCTTACCACCATCTTCTCTCTGTTGCCTTTCCTCTCTCGTGGTTCGATAGGTGCAGACTTGCAGTTCCCCTTGTCGTTAACCATCTTGATAGGAATGGTGGTGGGTACGGGAGTGAGCATCTTCTTTGTACCAATTCTTTATTATTCAATTTACAAGAAAAAAGCAGCTAGGAAATTATGAAGTTATCGTCTTTCTCGGTGATATTGATATTTGTGGTCATGATGGTGATGGGCTTTGCGTTGGCTCCTTTGCTGGATGTAGGTACAGACCCTACGTCACGTCAAGGTAAACAACTGACCATCAGATGTGAATGGCCACAAGTGTCAGCCAAGGTAGTGGAGCAGAATCTGACAGCTCCTATAGAAGGAATGGTATCTGCCCTTAAAGGTGTGGAGAGCGTATCTTCTCGCTCGTCCTTTGGACATTGCGAGGTCAATGTACGCTTGAAAGAGAACCAGAATGTATCAACGGTGAAGTTTTCCATTTCTTCCATGTTGCGCCAATCTTATGCAAAGTTTCCTAAGGGTGTTTCGTTTCCAATGATAGAGGGTGGGGAAATCGTCAATGAGCAGAAAGCAAACCATGAAAGCCAGTTGCTGCTTACTTATCATGTCAATGCTGACATGCAGCCGGAAATGATTAAGAAACTTATCTCAGGCATGGTAGTACGACCTTTGGAGACGATAGATGGCGTGGCAAAAGTTGAAGTTACGGGCACGACAGAACGATATATGGAGGTAAGCTACGATCCGATGCTGCTGTCTGCTTGTGGTGTAACACCTCAGGAAATGCAAGATGCCATCCGTAACTATATCGGAAAAGACGAGGTGGTAGGTACGATGCTGCAAACCACTGCTGACCATAAGCAGGAGCGGGTGGCTTTTCGGTTGGTAACGGCTAATAAGGAGGCTGATTTGGCTTCGGTTCCAATAAAAAAAATAGGTGGCAAGGTGATTTACTTGAATGATTTGGCTCAGATAAAGGTGAAGAAACAGGACCCCTTGGGTTATTATCGGGTGAATGGCTTGAATACCATATATATTAATGTATATGCATCGGCTGATGCTAATTTCGTGCGTTTGTCGGATGCGGTGCAAGAAGAGATGAATGTCGTCAAGTCGCAAATTCGTCAACCTTTATATGTGCATCTGGCTTATGACAGTGCCCAACAGCAAAGGGATGAGACGGCTAAGTTGGTTGGACGTACTTTGCTGTCTTTATTATTTTTGCTTGCCTTTGTGTTTGTTGTTTATCGCAGTTTCAAGTATCTGTCGGTTGTGGCATTTGCATTGGCAGCCAATTTTTTGATGGCAATTATTGCTTATTGGGCGTTTGGATTGAAATTACATGTCTATTCTTTGGCAGGGATTACTGTGTCGATGGGATTAATTATAGATTCCACCATAGTCATGGCTGACCATTATGGGTATTATCATAATCGAAAGGCTTTCCTTTCGATATTGGCGGCTATGCTTACGTCCATAGGCTCATTGATCATCATATTTTTCTTGCCTCAGGAAATGCAGGATGATCTTTCTGACTTTGCATGGATTGTAATTGTCAATTTGGTAGTAGCCTTGTTGGTATCTTTTTTCTTTGTGCCAGCTTTGATGGAACAATGGCATTGTGCTGTCCCACGCCTTTGGTCATGCAAACGTAGGTTTGTTGTGCGCTGGAATCATATCTATCATCGATACCTCCTGCTGACTTCTCGCCATCGTTGGGTTTATTATATTGCTCTTCTTTGGGCGTTTGGCATTCCTTTTCATGCCCTGCCTGAGGATTGGGGCATGGATAAGTGTGGCTTTTTGACTGATTATCTGGGAGGTACCTCCCAAATGTTTGTAGATTATCTAGATGGAAGTGTACAACGCAGGAATGCTGATGAGCGTAAAACTTTGCATGTTCAAGCATTGATGCCTGTGGGAGGAACTGCTGTTCAGTTGAATGATAAGATGATATTGGTCGAGGAACTGTTGAAGAAATATCCTGAAATCAAAGAATTTGTGACTCGTATAGATGGTAGGCAAGGTGAGATTACCGTGAAGTTTAGGGATGGGGTGGATGCAAGTTTCCCCTATCGGTTGGAATCGATGGTGATAGGTAAGGTTATTACTATCGGAGGCGCTGACTGGAGTACTTATGGAGTTAGTGAGCGAGGCTTTAGCAACTCTATTGATCTACAGTATAAGGCAAATAGAATTAAGATTTCCGGGTATAATTATGCACAGCTTTATCGGCTTTCTGAGAATATATCTGGGTATTTAGGTAAGAACCCTCGTGTGCAAGACATTGCCATTGAGACACCTGGATTTGAAAACCAAGAGGACGAAGTGTATGTAGATTATCAGAAGGATAGGTTGGGTATGTATGGACTTTCTCCTTATGATATTCACCGAGAATTGCGTATGTTGTTGTCGCCTGAATATGTTGGGGCGTATAAAGACCATCAGATGAATGTAGATGTGTATCTGAAACCTTTGCCTGTCGAACAATATGACTTGTGGCATATGGAGAATAGTCAGTTTCATGTGGATAGCTTGCAGTTGTTTGCATCCGATTTGATGAAGTTGCAACGTCGAGAGGCTAAGGAAGTAATTCCCAAGGAAAACCAAGAATATGTACTCAATGTAGCATTTAATGTGTTGGGCTCCTATACCTATACAACAGAATACCTGGATAGTGTGATGGCACATTTCAAACGCACTCTTCCTGTGGGGTATCATTGCGAGATGCCTAGTTATAAAGGCGCAGATAGTGAGGGTGCCAATTATTGGCTGCTCTTGTTGGTTGCAGTGCTGATATTCTTTATCTGTTCGGTCGTGTTTGAGTCTTTGCGTATGGCACTGGTTGTAGTTTCCATGATACCTGTGTCTTTGATAGGGGCATTTCTTACTTTTATAATCACTGGCGTGGAGTTTGGTAGTGGTGGTTTTGCTTCCTTAGTGTTGCTGAGTGGCATTGTAGTGAACTCGGCTATCTATATTCTTTGTCAATATGCCAAGATTCAAAAAGAGAAATCGACAGGCAGGATGAAAGCCTATTTGTGTGCATTCAATCAGAAGATAGTACCGATATACTTAACGGTTATCTCTACCATTGTGGGGTTAGTTCCATTCTTCTTAGAACAATCAGAGGAGCCCTTTTGGTTCTCGTTTGCCGTAGGTATAACTGGTGGCTTACTGCTGTCGATTCCTGCCATGATATTTGTCATGCCTCTGTTTTTGAAGTTTTGAAGATTTTTAAATTTGTCGTCGATGAAGACCACGGCTACCTTTATGGCTTTGGGGAGTAGCAACAGAAAAGATGCCTTAGCAAAAAATGCGAGGGCATCTTTTCTGTTTTATAAAACAGACACTCTTGGATAATTATTCGACATGATAGCCATCACAAAGCATTTGTTACATGAAATAAAGTAATGAATCGAATAAATCGCTACTTTTGCGGCGTTTTAACAACTTAGACAAAGAAAGCCGGTGAAAATCATCGGCATCATAACAATTATAAACTTTTATATTTTAACCTAAAAACAGATGAAAAAGAGATTTTTGGCGATATTGGCGGCTGCGTTGCTACCGTCATGTCTGTTCGCCCAGTTTGGAGTGGTTTCTCCGCTCCATGTGAATGGCAATCAGTTGAATGATGCCTATGGCAACAAAGTGGTTTTGCATGGTGTGATGGATACACCGAGTCCTTACTTCAACAAATACCGTTGGGGTAATACCTGTACCGACAATAACATTTCGGCATGCATAAGCTATTATGACAAGATTTTCGGAGCACTCCAGAATCCTGCCAAAGGTACCTATTGTAATATCTTCCGTCTTCATCTCGAACCTGGCTGGACCAATGATCCCAACAAGCAGTCGACAGGTTCTGAGACTGGCGAGGCTAATATATCACGTTTCAGTGCTACCCGTTTGCAGAAGTATCTCGATGCGCTCTATCTTCCTATTGCGCAGAAGGCCATCAATCATGGCTTGTATGTGGTGATTCGTCCTCCAGGCGTATGCCCTAAGGATTTGAAGGTAGGCGATGCTTATCAGAATTATCTTAAGACGGTGTGGAACATCGTTTCCAGCAATAGTTGGGTGAAGAATAATTCCGGCATCGTATCGCTGGAACTTGCCAACGAGCCTGTTCATATATATAATAAGTATGGTCAGAGTTCTGCCACAGCCATGCGAGATTATTTCCAACCAGTGGTTGATGTGATTCGCAGAAATGGCTTCAAGGGTATTATCTGGATTCCTGGTACGGGCTATCAGAGCCAGTATGAGAATTATGCCTCTTATCCTGTTTCCGACAGCAACTTCGGTTATGCCGTGCATGTGTATCCGGGATGGTATGGGGCAAGTGATACCAACTATGATTCCAACGCTTTCATCTATAATTTCCAGAAGCAGGTGCCTGTGGTAAAGAATAAGCCGATTCTTGTTTCTGAGATAGACTGGAGTCCGGAGAAACCAGGTGCTGGTAAGTATAACGAGTTTGGACAGTGGGTGGCCAGCAACCTGGGTTCATGGGGAACTGCTACTACCAGCAAATGGGGTAATGCCTGGAAGAAGGTGATGGATCATTTCGGAAACATCAGCATGACGCTGACTAGTACTGACGATTATCTTGATATCGACAACTTCCTGAAGACCGGTAATATCAAGGCTGGATTGGAGGCTAACCCTGAGGCATGCGGTCAGACCTGTTTCTACTGGTATTACGAGTATTCCAAGAAAGACTATGCTCATAAGTCTGCTGGTACATCTTCTTCTACTCAGACCACTCAGCCTTCTACAGGTTCTTCTTCTGCCAATACCCAGGGTGAGAACATCATCAAGTCGTGGGGTAATGGCAGCGGATTCGTTCCTTCGGGCTGGACAGTGGTAGATAATGGCAGCCAGGTTTATGTCGGCAATAAGTCGAGCGGTCCACGCATCATGAATTTCTCTGGTGATTTCAAGAATGCTTTCTATGTGAGAAGTGTTTCTGCCGATAAGGCTGGTTATATTGAATATGGCAATACCAACGGCTATACCCTGCCTCTGGTATTTGGTGAGTATGAACTGACCTGCAATGTGGCTGCCTGGAAGGGCGCTCCATATATGAAGGTGGAGGTGTTCGATCCTCAGAATGCCGTTCTTGCTTCTACCATCGTCAAGGCAAATGGCAATGCGAATGGCAAGGCGGGTGCTTATCTCTCGGGTACTGCCAGGGTATCACTCTCGTTCTATTCCATGATTAAGGGCAACTATCGTGTACGTTTCACCCCTGTGGCAGATGCCAAGGGCACAGGTGGTGCCTGGGTTGAGGCTCTGGTAGGCAATGTGGCTCTTTACTTCAAGGGCAATCCGCTGGCTCTGAATGCCGTGGGACAGGTTCCTGCCGGATGGAAGATTGTTGATGCCGGAGAGCAGAAAGCGGCTGGTGCAGCTGGCGTCGGTCCACGTATCTTCCAGTTTGCCGGTGGTGATTTTTCTACGGGTCTTTACATCCGTCAGAGCGATGCCAGCAAGGCAGGCTATGCTGAGTTTGGTTCTACTTGGGGCTACGGCTTCTCATTGAAGCAGGGCAGCTATGTATTCTCTTATAATGCCGTGGCATGGTCGGGTTCTCCTTATCTGAAGTGTGAGGTTCTCGACGCAAACAACAACGTGCTGGGTTCTCAGATTATCCAGTGTACCAAGAGTGTGAACAAGAATACCAACGCAAGTACTTCTGGCAGCAACAGAGGTCAGGTATACTTCACCGCTTCCCGCACGGGTTACTATCACTTCCGCTTCACTCCTGTGGCAAACAGCTGGGGTGGCAGTGGCTCATGGCTTGAGGTAGTGGTAGGTCATCTGAAGATTTCCATGACCGGTGCTTCCCGTTCAAGAAGCATCGATGGCGGTTGGAACGATGGCACTACGGGCATCGAGCAGGTTGAGAGTGCTGAGAATGTCAGCGGGCAGGAGACCAGACGGAACTCTGGCTGGTACACGCTTCAGGGTAAGCGAGTAGAACACCCAACCAAGGGTATCTATATCCATAATGGCAAGAAGGTGGTTTTGAGATAAAATATGTGAGATAGATTGTTAAATGTGAAAGATGGCCTCGCAAAACGTGAGGTCATCTTTTTATTTTTGGGTCTTTTTCTTAATCATGTGTTATTATGAAAATCTTTTGGAACGTCTACCAAACATGATTTTTATTTTTTGTTGTAATTTTGCTGTATATAAAATCACAAGATAATTTATTTTTAGATTTATGCTTTTATATAAAGAAAACAGTTCATATTGATGAACTGCAAGACTGTTGTGAAACAGGTTAAATTGTTTACGAGAATGGTGCATAGTGATATGCGCCATTTTTTTGTGTTATAACATGTTTCTTTTTTTTAGTTTATCATAAAATACAGAAAATGTGTTAGTTACGGTGTGCTGTAACAAGAGATGAAACAATTGGAACATCAAGAAAACACGTTCTCATGACAGTTTTCTACCTTTGCAGCCGTGTTCTTTATACAAGAATTAACAACACCTAGAAACAAACTTAATTAAAATGATACAACATGATTGAACAAGTGTTTACATTTAAACGGACAGCAGCTCTATGCCTCGTGGGAGCCTTCTGCAGCTTGAACGCACAAGCCCAGAAGATTACCGTGAAGGGTAGTATTGTTGACGGCACAGGAGAGCCACTGATTGGTGCTACTGTGAAAGTGAAGGGTGATGCCACTTCGGGTGTCATCTCCGACATGGATGGTAACTTTCAGATTGCAGTACCTTCTGAAAATTCATCCCTTGTCATTACCTATATCGGTATGGAATCTAAAACGATTAAAGTAGGTAAGAAAAGACAGTTTAAAATTACCTTGACTGATGACAATACATTGGGCGAGGTAGTAGTGGTTGGTTATGGCCAGCAGAAGAAAGCCTCTGTTGTCGGCTCTATTGCACAGACAGATGCGAAAACCTTGAATCGTCATGCCGGAGTTTCTTCTTTGGGTCAGGCACTGACAGGTAATCTTCCAGGTGTCGTTACTTTCTCTTCTACGGGTATGCCTGGTGAGGAAGATCCAAAGATTGTGATTCGTACGCAAACATCTATTAATGGTAGCAATGACCCTCTCGTCCTCGTGGATGGTGTGGAGCGTGCCATGAACACCGTTGACCTTTCTTCAGTAGAGAGCATTTCCGTATTGAAGGATGCTTCTGCCACTGCCGTTTATGGTGTGAAGGGTGGTAATGGTGTCATCCTCATTACTACCAAGCGTGGTAAGGAAGGTAAGGCTGCCGTACACGTGAAGGCGAATGCTACCATGAAGGTGGTTTCCAAGTTGCCTGAGAAATATGATTCTTACGATACTTTCCGTCTTCTGAATAGAGTGGTAGAGCGCGAGCTGAACATCAGCGACGAAAAATCCTGGGGTTCTTACAAGCCAATGGCTATTATTGACAAGTATCGTAACCCTGCTAATGCAGAGGAATGGGACCGCTATCCTAACGTGGATTGGCAGAAGGAACTGTTCAACAACACAGCCATGTCTTACAATGCCAGCGTGGATGTTTCGGGAGGTACCAAACTCGTGAAATATTTTGCAGCTATTGACTTCTCTCATGAAGGTGACCTGTTCAAGGACTTCACCAGCGGTCGTGGCTATAAGTCTGGTTTCGGCTATAACCGTGTTAACATGCGTGCCAACCTGGACTTCAATCTGACCAAGACCACTCAGTTCTCTACCAACCTTTTCGGTAGTAACGGTGTCCGCCATTTCCCTTGGGACAAGGCGAGTGATTCCAGTGCCTATTGGGCTTCTGTTTATCATGCAGCTCCAGATGCCATGCGTCCTATTTATTCTGACGGAACTTATGGATACTATGGTCCACGTAAGGCCGACTGTCCTAACTCTGTGATGAGTCTTGCCCGAAGCGGTGTGGAGAACCGTACCAATACACAGATTACCACCGACTTTATTCTTACCCAGAAGCTCGATTTCCTGACCAAGGGTCTGAAGTTTGTTGCCAAGGTTTCTCTTGACAATACGATGGTAGAGGAGAAGCGTGGTATCAGCGACCAGTATATGGATCCGCAGCTGAAGTGGATTAACCCTGATGATGGCTCAGTTTCCTATGACCAGAGCGTGGATTACCATGAGTCTGTGGCATGGACCATCAATGGCGGTAAGGTAAAAACGGATGCAACTTATCGCCGTCTCTATTATCTGGCTCAGCTCGACTGGAACCGCAAGTTCGGCAATCATGAAGTGGGTGCTATGGGTGTATTCAACCGCAACGAATATGCCAACGGTTCTTCTTTTAGGCATTACCGTGAAGACTGGGTATTCCGTGCCACCTACAACTATGCGATGCGTTACATGCTCGAGTTGAACGGCTGTTACAACGGTTCTGAGAAGTTTGGTCCTGACTATCGCTTCAAGTTCTTCCCATCAGCCTCTCTCGGTTGGACTATCACCGAGGAGCCATTCATGAAGAACATCAAGAAATATGTAGATATGTTTAAGGTACGTGCATCCTGGGGTCGCATCGGTGATGATTCTACCGGAGGTTCTTATCTCTATACCGACCAGTATTCTTATGGTGGTAAGACCTATCTGGGTGGTGATGCCACTTATGATTCACCTTATACTATATATCGCCTTACCCGTATCGGAAACCCTAATGTGCGTTGGGAGACATCAGAGAAGCGCAACCTGGGTTTCGACTTCGGATTCCTGGGCGGACTGATTACCGGTTCGCTGGATGTGTTTAGCGACAAGCGTACCGATGTGCTCTTAACCGACCGTTCCATCCCTTCTTACTATGGTATGAACTACACGGTTGCCAATGTGGGTTCGGTGGATGCCAAGGGTTACGAGTTGAGCCTGAAGGTGAACAAGGCATGGAACAAGAATCTGCGTACATGGGCAAACTTCAATATGACCCATGCTACCAACGAGATTAAGTTTGCCGATGATCCAAAGCTTCAGGCAAGTTATCTGAACAAGGCGGGTTATGCCATCGGTCAGAACCACAGTTACATTGATCATGGTTTTATCCGCAACTGGGATGATCTCTATGCCGTACCTACCTGGGGTAGCCATGATTCAGAGAAATATACGGGTGATGCCATTATTTCAGACTTCAATGGTGACGGTCAGATTACATCAGATGACAAGGCTCCTTATCAGTACACCTCTATTCCAGAGAATACCTTCAGTACAACCTTGGGAGCAGAGTGGAAGGGCTTGAGTGTAACGGTACAGTTCTATGGTGTAACCAATGTTACCCGCGAGGTGAACTTCCCAACCTTTGAGCGTGAAACCCACATCGCCTTTAAGGAGGGTTCTTACTTCACGCCATCCAATCCGGGTGGAGAGTTGTCTTTGCCACGCTGGACCACAGTGGCAGACGAGGGAAATGCCGGTACCCGTTACTTCTATGACGGAGCTTTCCTGCGCCTGAAGAATGCCGAGATAGCTTATACCTTCAGGGGTGCTTGGGTGAAGCGAATGCATTTGAATTCACTCCGTGTATATCTGAATGGTGACAACCTGCTGCTCTGGACCAATATGCCTGATGACCGTGAGAATAACTTCAGCGGCAACTCGGCAAATGGTGCTTATCCAACCGTACGCAGATTTAACTTAGGTTTCGACCTGACATTTTAAATGAATCGTAAATATGAAAAAGTTTTATAAAATATATACATTGCTGTTTGCGGCAGCCCTGTCTCTCTCTTCAGTATCATGTACTGATTACCTTGACAAGGCACCGGGCAGTGATATTGCCCCAACGGAGCCATATAAGAATTATACCAACTTTCAGGGTTTCTTGGAGCAGTGCTACAACGACATCCCGGGTCTCGCATCTACATCCTGGTATCATGGCTGCTGGAACTATGGCGAGGATGAATATTGGCAGCCATCAGAGACCCGTATGCTCACTAATGCCATCGACCAGGGAAACTATTGGGCATGGGACGAGGTGCAGTATTCTCCATTCCATTCGGGTATCGACCTGGACGGCAATCATGATGTGAACCGCGATTTCAAGGGGCGCCTCTGGGGTATGTGCTGGCAGGGAATCTATGCCACCAACCTGGGCTTGGAAAATCTGGGTAATCTGGTAGATGCTACCCAGGAAGAGAAGAACCTGATTGCAGGTCAGCTCTATTTCTTCCGTGCATTCTTCCACTTCCAGATTATGCAGTATTGGGGCGGTATTCCATACATCGACTTCCTGATTCCATCAGTTGCCGTGTTCAACTATCCACGCCTCACCTATCAGGCATGTGCCGACAAGGCAGCCGAAGACTTCAAGAAGGCTGTTGAACTGCTGCCTGTAGATTGGGATAAGACCACTGTGGGTAAGCAGAACGTGGGCAAGAACAAGTTCCGTCCTAACAAGATAGCAGCTCTCTGCTTCCTGGGCAAGAACTACTTGTGGGCAGGTTCGCCGCTGATGAATGAAGTAAGCAAGGAGAATCCTGACTTCAAGAATGTTAACGGATATAATAAGGAGTATTGCCAGAAGGCTGCTGAGGCATTCGGCGAGGCCTTGAAGATTAACAAGGAAGCAGGACTTTACCAGCTGTCTTCTTATGAAAATTACATGAACATCTTCTATACCTATGATCAGGGGCAAAAGATTCCAGGTGAGAAAGAGGCTATCTTCTACGAGAATTCAAGTAATACCAACTGGGTCTGGAATCAGGTGACAGACTATCGTCCTACCTGCCTTATTCAGGGTGGTATCAAGGTTTATCCTACTGCCAACTATGTGGATTACTTCGGTATGGCAAACGGAAAGCCTATCAAGGACATCACGAAGAAGGATCCCGACAGCGGCTATGATCCGGAATATCCGTTCAAGAACCGTGACCCTCGCTTCTACGATCTCTTCATCTACGATGGTGTGAAGTGTGTGAAGAGTGCTGGAAAGGATGCAGATGTGCAGTATGCTTCTCTTTATACGGGAGGAAAGTATCGTACGGCAACATCAGCCAAGGACTGCTTTACGGGATATTGCCTGAAGAAGTTCTGTGATCCATACCGTAATCAATTTGATGATGGTGGTGAACGTGGTAAGTTTATGCGCGTACTCTTGAGTATGATTCGTCTGGCTGATGTTTATCTGATGTATGCCGAGTCGGTGGCTCAGGGTTATGGCTACAAGGAATCAAGCCAGGCATTCAATCTGAGTGCCGTGGATGCCGTGAACATCGTCCGCAACCGTGCGCATGTGGATAATATTGCTGATGAGTATCTTACCAATCTGGATGGCTTTATGAGCGAGCTTCGCCGTGAGCGTGCCGTAGAGTTGGCTTTCGAGGGACACCGTTTTACCGACCTTCGCCGCTGGCTCCTGATAGACAAGGCTCCTTACACCCAGAAGATGGCTGTTTACTTCGACCGTGCAGCCGACCAGAAGGATGTTGACCGCTACGACGATCCAAAGAAAAATCACGTGCTCAACCTGAAGGAGGAGCCATTGATTACCCGTAAGTTTACTTCAAAGCATTACTGGTTCCCATTCCTGAGAAAGGATGTCAAGATGTATCCTGAGTTCTCTCAGAACCCTGGTTGGGAATAATTAAACAATTCGAGAATTTATTATGAAACATAATATATTTAATAAGAGAATGTCATTGGCGCTAGCTTCCATGCTAGTTGCCAGTGGTGTGGCAAGCGCCCAGGAAATGGCCGACACTACCAAGGTAAACGTGGCTTTCGGTCAGGTTTCCAAGGCTGACCTGATGGGCGGTGTCAGCGAGGTGAATGTCGAAGAGCTGCTGAAAAAGGACTACAGCGCCAATGCACTCAATGATCTTCAGTCGCTCATTGGTGGTTATAACGGAAATGTTTGGGGACAGGGTGCACTTGTTCTCGTAGATGGAGCTCCCCGTGAGGCTAGCACCATCAATGCCACCGAGGTGGAGAAGGTTACCGTGCTCAAGGGCGCTTCTGCCGTAGTACTCTATGGTGCAAAGGCAGCTAAGGGCGTAATCCTCATCACTACCAAGCGTGGTAAGGTGCAGCCATTGAGCATTGCAACTACCATCAATACGGGCATCTATACGCCTAAGGCTTATCCTGAGTATCTGGGTGCGGCTGAGTATATGACGCTCTATAACGAGGCGATGACCAATGATGACCCTACACAGCCGCTGAAATACTCTAAGGAGCAGATTTACAATACGGCTGCAGGTACGAATCCTTACCGCTATCCTGATATGGATTTCTACAGCAGCGACTACCTGCGCAAGTTCAACAACCGTACGGATGCTACGATGGAGGTGAAGGGCGGTAGCCAATTTGCCAGATACTATGCCAACCTGGGCATGACCTACAACAACAGTCTGGTGAAGTTTGGCGAGCATAAGAAGGACAAGGATTACTCCTTCCGCGTGCGTTCTAACATTGATGCCACCATCACCGACTGGCTGGGGGCTTATGTAAATGTAGGCATCAACATCTCGGACAACTATCGTGGACGTCCTGAGGACTACTGGTCAACAGCTACCAGCGTTCGTCCAAACTGGTATTCCGGTCTGCTGCCAATCTCCATGATGGATGCTAACAATTCAGCCTTGCAGCAGATGATAGCTGGCTCAAAATTCCACGTGCTCGATGGTCAGTATCTGCTGGGTGGAAACAACGATAACCAGTCTACTTTCTTTGGTGATGCGCTTGCTGCCGGCTACGTGAAGAATCACTCCCGTACCTTCAACTTTGATGTGGGTGTGAAGGCCGACTTCGACCAGTGGGTCAAGGGATTGAGCTTCGAGACAGCTTTCAGCATCGACTACTGGAACAACTACTCTGAGGCTTACAAGCTCGACTATGCCGTTTACGAGCCTACCTGGGCAAATGTGAACGGACAGGACATGATTATCGACCTGAAGAAATATGGTAAGGAATCAAGCAGTACGACCGAATATATCGGTGCAGCCAAATATTACCAGAACACCACCTTCCGTGCTCAGTTTGACTATAAGAACACCTTTGGCGGTGTGCACAACGTAAATGCTACTTTGGCTGGCTGGGGTTACTCCAAGTCGAATTCCGTGGACGAGAATCATGAGAGCTCATCTGGTGTAAAGGGTTCTTCTTACCACCGCACCACCAATGCCAACCTTGCCCTTCGAGCAGCCTACAATTATGCTCAGAAGTACTACGCAGAGTTTGGCGGCGCCCTGGTTCATTCATCAAAGTTGGCAGAGGGTCATCGCAACGCTCTTTCTCCATCAGGAACACTGGGTTGGAGAATCGGTCAGGAGAAATGGTTCAAGAATGCACTTCCTTGCTTCGACGATTTAAAGCTGAACGCTTCTTATTCTGTGCTCAACCAGGATATCGATATCTCTGATTATTATCTCTACCAGGGATACTATGAAGTGAAGGGAGGTTACTACACCTGGAACGAAGGCGGTGGCAACGGAACTCACACCACACTCTCCAAGCGTGGTAGCAACTACGGTCTTGATTTCGTGAAGCGTAAGGAATGGAGAGTAGGTCTGGAGGGTTCACTCCTCAACGGAACCGTAAGTTTCGACATGAACTATTTCCATCAGCTTACTTCGGGCTTGCTTACTGCGGGAACTGCTACCATCTATCCTTCATGGATGAATAATGACGGTTCTTTCATCACCTCCCTGAACTACAACGAGGATATGCGACAGGGTTTCGACTTCGCCGTAAACTTCAAGAAGAACATCGGCAAGGTGAAGGCACAGCTCGGACTCACAGGTATGGTGTTCGACTCAAAGGTTAACAAGCGTGAGGAGAAAAACGAATATAGCTACATGAACGCACAGGGTCAGGCTCTCGACGTGATGCGCGGATATGTTTGCGAAGGCTTCTTCACACAGGAAGACGTAGACCACATGAAGGCAAACCTCGACAAGGACGATCCTAACTTCGTGCCAAACCATACCTTCGGTGAAATCAAGGCTGGTGACCTGAAGTACAAGGATATCAACGGTGACGGCAAGATTGACAGCAACGACCAGCAGGTGATGGGTAAGTATGGATGGAGTGCAACTCCTTTCTTCTATGGTGTAAACATCACCTTGAACTGGAAGCAGTTTACCCTCTTCATCGCCGGTACCGGTCAGATGGGTGCCAAGGCATTCAAGAGCAACGACTGGATTTACAACCAGAAGAAATATACCTCTGTGGTTCGTGGACGCTGGACACCTGAGACAGCCGCTACCGCTACTTATCCACGTTTGACAGCCAAGGATAATACCAACAACTTCCGCAACTCAAACTTCTGGCTTTACAGCACAGACCGCTTCAACCTCAACAAGGTGCAGCTGACCTACGATATGCCAAAAGAGTGGTTTGAGAACAAGGTAGTGAAGGGTATGAGTGTTTACGTATTGGGCGAGAGCCTTCTCACCATCAGCAAGCATCGCAAGTATATGGAAACCAGCTATGGTTCACCACAGTGCCGTTTCTACAACCTGGGCTTGAAGATGATGTTCTAAAGGCTGATGAAATCATATCTTAGATATTGAAAAATTAGACAATAAAGAATTATGAAATTAAGAAATATATTCATGATATTGGCTTCTGCGGCATTGTTGACAGCATGTGATGATGTCTTTACTCCTGCTGCAGAAAACATGAAGGACATCAACGAGATGGAGAATGATCCTACCATGGCCAGGGGCTTCGTGCTCACCGCTTACCGTAACTTGCCAAATTACGAGGTGGGCACAGGAACGGATGTAGCGACGGATGATGCCGTGACGAATGAGAAGGGAGCCTACTGGTCTAAGTATGCCACAGGCTCATGGACCGTTCAGAGTTGGGACCCTACGGGCCGCTGGAACAACGACCTGTCTTCCATGCAGTATTTGTATATCTTCCTGAACTCAAACGTTTCGAACATCGGGTTCCTGAAGAATGCCAATGAGAACAAACTGATGCAGCGACGCCTGACTGGTGAGGCATACGGTCTTCTGGCTACCCATGCCTATTATCTGCTTCGTGCCCATGCCGGATTTGACAATGAAGGAAAGTTGCTCGGCACACAGCTCTTTGACGGATATGTAGGAACGGATGCTGATTTCAACCAGCCTCGCAAGACATTCCAGGAGCATGTGGATTTCATCCTGGCGAACATCGAGAAGGCTGACAAGCTGCTGCCTATGGATTATGAGCCAGTGACAAGCGACGACAAGGTGCCTGCCAAGTATGACGATATCCTGAATGTGCCTGAGGTGACATCGGTCAAGGATGGCAAGATGGGTATATATAATAAGGTGATGGGCGAGAATGCACGCCAGCTGATCAACGGACTGATTCTGCGTGCCATCAAGGCTCGTACCCTGCTGCTTGCTGCAAGCCCTGCCTTCCAGAATCCTGCCCAGAACAATGTAACCTGGGCACAGGCTGCCGATGCTGCTGCCGAGGTGGTTGACTATGTAGGCGGTCCATCAGGTTTGCCTTCTACAGGTCTTACCTACTACGACAACGATGCAGAGATGAAAGCCTTGCAGACTGGTTCCAATCCTCCTGAAATCATCTGGCGCAGTACCAAGAATGCAGAAGAGATTGATGACGAGAAGAACAATTTCCCTCCATCACTCTACGGAAGCGGCAGAACCAATCCTACCCAGAATCTGGTAGATGCCTTCCCTGATGCCAAGGGTTATCCTATCACCGATGCACGCAGTGAATATGATAAGAGTAATCCATACGCCAACCGTGACCCTCGTCTGGCTAAATACATTATCTATAATGGAGCCACAGCGGGAGTTGATAACAAGGTAATCAAGACGGGTAGCTCTTCTGGCGATGACGGTATCGGCCGCCGTGATGCTTCTACCCGCACCGGTTACTATATGAAGAAGATGTTGCGCATGACTGCCAACTGCAATCCTAGCAACACATCTAAGGTAACCAAGTATAGCTGCAAGGCACGTTTCACCGAGTTCTTCCTCGACTATGCTGAGGCTGCCAATGAGGCTTGGGGACCTAAGAACCCTGGTACACATGCTTACTCAGCATACGATGTGATCAAGGCAATCCGCCACCGTGCAGGTTTGACAGACGACACTTATCTCGACGAGTGTGCCGGCGACCAGGCTAAGATGCGTGAGCTGATTCGCAACGAGCGCCGCCTGGAGCTTTGCTTCGAGGGATTCCGCTTCTGGGATTTGCGTCGCTGGAACCAGTTGGACAAGTTGACATCTGTTCAGGGCATCGATTGGAACAACGATACGTTTACCATCTTGCCAAATGTAGAAGAGCGCCATTTCGATAGCTATATGAACTATGGTTATATTCCATATTCAGAAGCTTTGAAGTACTCTAATCTCCATCAGAACAAGGGATGGAAATAAACCAGTTAAAAATGATAATGAAAATGAAAAGTTTTAAGTTATTGAATACAATAGGCATTGCTGCCATGACTTTGTTGATGGCCGCTTCCTGCGAGAGCGGTGACAAGGAATTTGGATATGACGGAGAAACTACTGTCTATTTTGCCAATGCTGGTTATGTGCGCACAGTGGAGCTGGGTGAGGATCAGGAAGCTGACCTTACCGACGATAACAACCACATCATCAACATCAAGGCCTACTGTGCCGGTGGTTATGGCAACAACAATGACGTTACCGTGGATTATATATCTGATGCCAGTCTTTGTGATGGCTATAAAATCAATGGCGCTGCCATCCAGGTGATGCCATCCAATTACTATCAGATAGAGAACCCTAACCAGTTTGTCATTGCCAAGGGACAGCAGATGGGAGGCGTAAGAGTGAAGCTTACTGATGCGTTCTTCAACGATGACAAGAGCTATGAGCAGGGCTACGTAATTCCTGTGAAGCTGACCAAGGCTCAGGGAGTTGACAAGGTGCTGGAGTCGAAGAATACTACATTCTGCCTTGTGAAGTTCGTCAATCCTTGGACTGCCACTTATCTTCGCAAGGGTAAGGATGTGAGCAACGGCAAGGAATCTCACCGTGCTTATCCATATATAGAGAAGGCTGAGGTAATCAAGGTGGTGACCAAAGGCTTGTACAAGGCACAGATGACTGTGGAAGTGAAGGATGCTAGTGGCAAAAGCCATCAGGTGAACGTGCTGATGACCTTCAACGGTGATGACTGCACCATCTCTTCCGGCAGTGACGGAGTTCAGGTTTCGGGTAGTGGTAAGTTTGTCAAGAACGACCAACTTTTGGGCGAGTTTAAGCGCAACACACTCTATTTGAACTACAACATCAAGAGCGATGCCTTGGGTACGGTTGAAACCACAGATACCATGGTGGTCCGCAATCGTGGCATTGGTTTCCAGACTTTCACTCCTGAACAGTAAGAACATTTTTAATTTGATATCAGAATTATGAAAAAAATACATAATATCCTCTTGGCCAGTGCAGCAGCTTCCATGCTGCTCACTGGTTGTGTGGAGGACTTCGATACAAGCTACCCTGCCGGCGAAAAGCCTGAGAACGTAGCGATGGACGACCTTACCAGAGGTTATGAAGTTCTGAAGAACTATACAGGCATGAAGTTGGGAGCTAACTTGACCATTGCAGATTTGAAAGCTGCCAATACTAGCTTTAGTACCGTTTTGGCCAACTTCAATGAAGTGAATGTCGTAGATGGCTTCTCCCATGCTGCTGTGGTTGCTGATGATGGTACGGTCAGTGCCGATGCTTCAAAAGATGAAGTTGATGCTGCTATTGCCGCAGGACTCGTTCCTACAGCTTCCCTTTTTGCACCTAACGCATGGAATTTGACCGTGATGAAAGAGGCAACTAAGGATATTTGGGTAGATGGTGAGAATGTGGATCTCCATCAGAAGTTTGATTTCGAAAGCAGTGCCATCGGTGATGTCTTCGGAACTGACACGAATTCCAAAGTGGCAAAGGATCCGACAGGAAAAAACGGAAAGTCGCTCTTCAACAAGAAGGCTGCCAAGTTCATCGAGTTCCCAGTGAATCTACCTGAAGGAGCTTCGCTGTCTACTATCAAGACCATCTCCTTTGATTATTATTCATCAAATGTCAAGAAGAATGTGGTTATCAGAGTAAAGGTGGGTGACAAAGCCAAGGAACTGAGAAACTTCGGTGTTCCTACCAAGGCTAAGACTTGGGAAACATTCGTGGTGGATTTGTCAAAGATTGACTTTACTGAGGCCTTTGATGCAGATGATATGAAATCTTCCAATATTTCTCTGGTAATTGGTCAGGCAGCTGTGCCTCAGCAGGTGTATGTTGACAATATTGATATTTACGCTCCATATCAGAAGCCGGGTGATTATAAACCTCGTCCTGTAGAAGAGAAGGCTGCTGATGTAAAGAAGGCTATGTTTGCTTACGTTGATTCCGTTATGCAGAACTATGGAGACAAGGTGCAGGCATGGAATGTGGCTTCCAACCTGATAGAAGATCTCTTCTACTCTCTGAAGTCTTCAGAGAACATGGGAGCTACTGATGAATTCTATCCTAACGACTATCTGGATGAGAACTGGGTGGCTGATGTATGCAAGGAAATCCATTCAAAGAAGGCTGATGCCAAACTGTTCTACAGTGAAGAAAATCTGCTGACGGATGCCGAGAAGACCGAGGCTGCCATCAACTACATCAAGCAGTGGAATGAAGCTGGTGCACAGATTGAAGGCATCGATGTGAAGCTCGACGTGCCATACAATAGCAGTTCTGTGGCAGAAGCTAAGGCGAATATCGACAATCTTCTTGCTACGCTGAAAGCATCAGGTCTGGAGATTCGTCTTTCTGATATGAACGTATACCTGGCTGATGCCAACGGAACAATAGCCGATCAGAGCAAGGCTACATTCGAGGATTACAAGGGAATGGCTGAACTCTATGCCTATATCCTGAACAAGGCACAGGATGTGTTGGGAGACAAACTCTATGGGGTATCTTTCTCTACTATCAATCAGGGCACTACGGGTGTAGGATTGTGGAATCATTTCAATCGCCTACCTACTTACGTGGGTGTGGTTAATGGACTTCAGAAAACAGAAATAAAATGGTAAGAAGATTATTTATATTTATTTTTGGGATACTGACATTCGCAATGGCGCAGGCTCATGACGGGCCTGCCCTGCGAAGAGTTATCTCGCCATCCCAGCCGGCATGGATTATCCATATCGACACATGGAATTCTCCGAATCCGCAAGCCATCATCAATATGGTACCGGAAGACATCAAGCCTTACGTGATATTCAACCTCTCGCTCTCTGCTACGGAGAGTATCTGTGCGGATGGTAAGAAGGTGGTAGATTCATGGATGAAGGTATGTGCAGAGAACCGCGTATGGACGATGATACAGCCTGCCAGCGGCGGATGCAGCGCTTTTGATGACGACGACCTGGAACTCTATGAGAGCTACTATAAGAACTATCCAAACTTTCTTGGATGGAACTATGCCGAGCAGTTCTGGGGATTTGACGAGGATCGTAAGCGTGAGAACGGAACCATTCATACGCCATCTTTCCTGAAGCGACTGGAGCTCTTCACGCATCTCATGAAGTTTGCTCATCAGTATGGTGGCTACCTTTGTGTGAGTTTTACGCAGGCATGCTATTCTGCCAATATGATGCCAGTGGCATATATGAAGCGTAATGCCGAGATGAACCGACTGTTGTCTACCGACAAGGAACATTTCATCTGCTGCGAGAAATACACCATGAAGAATGGTTTCTATGATATCGAGAGCAACTGTCTGGGTGCTTACTTGGGTGGATATGCCGGTCAGTATGGTATTCGCTTCGACATCTGCGGCTGGATGGAAGAACAAGATAAACTGGATGAGAATGGCAATGCCATCAAGGACCCGAATGATAATTCAAAAATTCTGAAGGAGTATTACAATGATTTCCCTAAGGCTTGTGGTGCCATTCCTATCCTGGAGCATGTGGCATTGACGGGTGAGACGGTGATTGACGGTCCTGAGTTGGTGACGACTGATAACTTGCGTGAGATCGCAACTTCCAAGACAGCCGATGGCTATACCCATCGCAACTGGGCTTGGTTCAATCACTTTAAGAATATCAACATCGATATGTTCCGCAAGATTCTGGATCGTACTATCCGTATTCCTTCCCGTGAAGAGGTCATTGCACGTACCAAGATTTGTGTGAAGAATGACATCAAGCCAAAGAATATCTATTCCAGCCAAAACGAGATGGAACCATACGTTTCGCCAGGTGGACTGTATGATGGTCTCTATCGGAGCGAGCAGGATGACAATGGTACACAGTGGCCTAACTCCACCTTGAACAACAAATGGTGGTTGAAGGTTTCAGGACGTTATCCTACCATCCCTGTGGTGTATGATCTCATCGACGAAGAAGCCAAGAAACTGCAGGTGGCTATCAAGAGCAGCGAGTATGCTAAGAGTGCTACTTGGAGTAATGTGACCAGCAAGAAGGCTTATATGAACAAGCTCTTCAAGCAGGAATATACGGGTGATATCTATGCTTCGCGTCTGGAGAATACTTGGGTTTGCTACAACCCTTATCAGTATAATGAGGAGCATGTTCCGTTGGCTGCAGAAAATCGTGGTATGAAATATATCCGTAAGTACTGGGTAAACAATGGACGCAGTGCCAAGGGTACATTGAAACCTGCCTACAATACCTGTTTCCAGATTATGATGAACCTCGCTCCATATTCCTTGGTTCACATGCGTGAGTATTCTGACAAGTTGAGTCTCTACATGCAGAACTATCGTATCAAGGATGGACTTCGTTATGGTGTAGGCGATGGCAGATTACAGGATGACAAGAATCTCCCTGAGTATGCCCAGCAGACTGATACCATCATTGTGGTGGGAGCCAGTGCTCGGCCTACTATCTCTTGGAAGGATAATTCAGAGCATTCGGCAAGTACTGTTACTACAGAATGGAAGAGTGGTCAGTTCACGGTATATGTGAAGCATAATGGTCCATTGGAGTTGACCATCGATAACTGTAAGGGCACCAAGACTACAGGAAAGTTGAAGGATTCTGATGTGACTGCTGCTGTCATTGAAATTCCTGCCATGCCTGAGGCGTATGAGGGAGAGATGCAGTATGAGTTTGAAAACTTCGATTACAAGAATGTGGGTGGTTGCTATGGCAACGCTTGGAACAACGGTTTCCGTGGATACAATGGTCAGGGCTGCTTGAACCTGGGTACCCAGAAGGGGGCTTCCGTTCGTGGTTACATTCCTGTTACCAAGCCAGGCAATTACAAGGTGGCTATCCGTTATCAGGCTTCCATGGGTGATGCTGTTGTCAAGGTTATCTGCGGCAATCAGACCAAGCAGGTTACATTGCCAAAGAATGCTACTTCTAACAAGGAATGGTCGGAAGTGGAGTTTGACATGGACATCGCTGATGTCAAGGGAAATATGACGGTTAATTATGTGAGCGGAAAGAGAGCTGTGCTCGATTGCGTCCGCCTGAACTACAAGGGTGCCTTGACGGGTATAGCCGGTGTAACCACCGATGCCGACCTGATAGACCATGTAGAGTATTATGACTTGCAGGGCATGCGCTTATCTGCTGCCAAGCAGGGTGTCAGTATCAAGAAAGTTTATCTTCGTAGTGGTAAGACCTATACGGAGAAGATTTATAAATAACTAGTTATTAATAACAATTTTAATTTTTTACGATTATGAACACAACAATTAAGAGTTTAGCAATGGTTGCCATTGCATTGTTTGCTGGTTTCGGTTCAGCTTCTGCACAGGAAGATGAGGGTGTTGAATTGAATAAGGACATGTTCCACGTATGGGATGGTCTCACAAAGGACGCAATGCCAACTGATGAGCATGTTTATATGGAATGGAATGTGGGTGCAGAGAATCCAAGTGCTCCAGGTTCTGTTATCCTAGGTACATCTACAGTGGCTGAGAAAATCTATGCCGACTTGTCAGACTATCATTACATGGTAGTTTATGGTGAAGGTAGCACAAACGATAAAGGTGAAGTTGCCAAACCTCGTTTCATGTTCAACCGTACCAAAGAGAATGGTCAACAGGCTAATGGAGGTATGATTGAAATCAATAACAAAGCTTTTGATGAAAATACAGGAGCTATTGTTCTTGATTTAAAGAAAGATTTGGTTCGTACTGTACCTGGTGAAGAACCTGCAGCTGATGATTTTGCCCACTTGGTTACTATCAAGGCTTCATGGGGCGGTACTTGCCTTATTTCTAATATCATGCTTTACAATACCCTTCCAGAGGAACTCGGAGGTGGAGCAACAGGTATCAAGAACGTTAATGTAGCAGGTGATGCAGTTGTAGCAACATTCAATGCTGCTGGTGCTAAGGTAGCAGCCAACGCCAAGGGCCTTGTTATCAAGAAGTTCCAGAATGGTAAGGTAGTAAAGGTGATGAATAAGTAATGGCAGAAATTTTACTCCTTTTGTGTAACTAGGGAGTAGTCCCTAGTTCAGATGTTCGGCAAAGTATTTGTTGAATCCAGCAGATACTTTGCCGATTTTTTTATGTGTCATAACAACTGACAATTATAACAACAGATAATCGTATAACTGATAATTTTAACTGAAGATGAAAAGAACAACTTTCTTGATGTGCTTGCTTTGTGCCTTCTGCTTGCAGGTACTGGCTGCTTCGGAGCATAGCTATAAGCAGCAACCACAGAAACAGACCATCAAGGTGGGTACTGCTACACGAGAGATGCTGGTGTATGTGCCTGCCGATTTGCCCGAGAAGGCTCCGATGGTCATCTCTTTGCATGGTTTTAATCAAAACCCTGACTATCAGATGGGACAGACCCATTGGAACGAGGTGGCAGACACGGCCAAAATCTTGGTGGTTTATCCTCAGGGAAAAAATAATTCCTGGGACATCTCAGGCTCTGGCGATGTCAAGTTTATCGAAACCATCATGAAGACGATGCAGAAGAAATATAAGGTAGACAAGAATCGCATCTATATCTCTGGCTTCTCTATGGGTGGTATGATGACTTATCACTGTATGACCAAATTGGGAACTGTTGTTGCTGCCTTTGGTCCTGTGAGTGGTATTCCTGTGGATTATCGTGAGCCTGTGGCTCCACGCCACGTGCCTATCATGCACATCCATGGCACGGGAGATGATGTCGTGAAATGGGGAGGCGATCCTAACCATGCTGCTGGTGGCTATGGCAGAATAGATGATTATGTCAAGAAGTGGGCTACTTATGAAGGTTGTGATGTGGATAATCCAGAGGTGATTCGCCCTTATCCTGCATCCATGAGTTATGCTGCCGCCACTCGTACTCGCTATATTAATAAGGTGGATGGTACGGAGGTTACGCTCATTGCCATTGATGGAAAGGGACATTGGCACTCCGACGATCCTAATACTGTATATTCTACCCGCGAACTTTGGAACTTCTTCCAAAGATATAAGCTCGACCTTCCTGATAGTGAAGAGGCTGGCGAGTCGAAGGGTGATGTGTTATTTTCTGATAACTGGGAGGATGAGGTCATCAATGTAGGAGAAGGTGTGCCTACGGGATGGAAGCGTGTGAATAGTATGAATGATGGTAGTCGGAGTGATGAGAAGGCGAACGGTGCAGCCAATACAGGTGGCGCCCGTATCAAGGATTTCGTTGCTGGTGGTGATTTCAATACCGGTTTCTATCTGAGTGCCCGTGACTTTGACCAGTGCAAACTCTCTTATGGCTTGTATGATGGGCATCGTCTGCACTTGATTCCTGGCAAATACCAGCTTTCTTTCAATTCTTCTTATTGGAATGATGGTTCCGAGAATGGTGCCGTCGCTTACGATGCAGGCATCGTCGGCATTGGCGACAATAAATCAGTCTTGTTGGAACAGAACCTGGACTCGGAAGGCAACTTGAAGGAAAATTCTAACCAGGTGGTGAAAGGCTCTCTGGCTCACTTCTTGAACTTCACTATAGAGAAAGAAGGTGACTATGAACTTTATTTCACCATGTCCTCTGGTTGGGCTGCGGTTATCTTGGGTAATGTGAAGATTAGAAAGGCGGATACCGGTACGGGTATCACTGATTGTACAATCGATGCCTTCGGAAAAGGTATTGTCACGACTTATAATCTGGCGGGTCAGCGCATCAGTGGTCATACCAAGGGTATGGTTGTTGAGCAGATTCAACTTGGTAATGGTAAGAGAATTTCCAGAAAGGTTATCAAGAAATAATAAACATAATATATTTATTTAAAAGAGAGA
>JAIJLI010000093.1 GCA_022722495.1 Dialister sp.
GCGAAGCCGCCACCTGAACCCTGAACCCTGAACCAAATGAAAGCAAAGTAAAAAGGGGCTGTGAAGAAATGAGGATTCATTTCTTCACAGCCCCTTTTTTATGTTGGGGTGCAGGTTCATCGTACGCTGCTCGCGTTTAGATTCTTCGGCTCATCCCCCATGCGTTCCGCGCACCAGCGGTCTCACATTCTCCGTTTTTCTCCGCTCAGAATGACGGTACGGGAAAATACCGCTATTTTGCATTTCTGATTAGAAGGCATATCGCGCAGACAGCGTGAAGGTGCGACCATCACCGATGTAGTAGTGGTTCGTAGAAATATCTTCATCGAAATATTCGCGATCGAGGACATTCTCGATGGCAAACTGCATGGAGAAATTCTTGTTTAACTGGTAGTTTGTATTGAGGTTCAGAAGGAAGTACGCATCGCGTGATTTGAAATGTCCACCGATCCACCCCGCTTCGGTGCGATCGGAGATGAACATGCCGTCGACGTTCACCGTCCATGGATCCTTGTGGAAGGTCGTGCCGAGATGGAGCAGATGACGCGGGATATCATAGTTCTTATCGCCATCGATCTTGCCCGTCTGCCAGGTGTAATTGATGTAGGAGGTCCAGTTGTCGCTGTGCTTCTGGTTCACCGCGATCTCAAAGCCGTGCGTCTTGGCTTCGCCGACGTTCTGGTATTGCTTGTTCTCGTCATCTAATTTTACCAACTGAATTGCATCTGTAGTCTTCGCATAGAATACGTCGGCATGGATATCCGTCTTATTCCCCACTTTTTTCTTCATTCCAAGTTCCCAGTTATCGGTCGTCTCAGGAGTTAAATCTGGATTGGCAAAGTATTTATTTCCTCTTGCTTCTGAATAACGGTATACCTGGTAGAGAATAGGCGCGCTAAAGGATTTCCCATAAGAAACATATAAGTTGGTCGTATCATCCAGCTTATAATCCAATGCTAACTTAGGTGAAAACTGACCATAAGAGGCTGAATCAAAAGGCTTTACATCCTTCCCCTTCAACTGGCCATACCCATCATATTTCTTGTAATGGTCATAACGTCCACCAATATAGGTGGTCCACTTAGAGGAAATGCTCCATTTATCTTGCAAGTAAAGTGCATAGCTCTTATCTTTACCGCCGTGCGTTTCAGTCTTATTATCTACACGGCTACTATTCCAAAGTCTCCAATTAGTGATGTCATATACCTTCTGATCAAATCGGTCTTCACCATAAGATGCACCAGCTAAAACCGTATGCGCTCCCCAGGTCCAACGTTTGTTGATGTCAAAATCCCATGACTTCGATGGATAAGAAGATTTGGTTCCTGCACCTTCAAGCCCAGTGTTCTTGCTACTGATATAGGTATATCCATCTTTAGTGTAATCCGTCAGGCCAAAATGTGCGTGCACTTTATTCTTTTGATCATTATACGTCAGCGAATGCATGTCATATGCACGCCATCCATTATTACCAAGTAAGTTATATGGCGTCACTGCTATAGTCGTTCCATTGGTATTTTTTAAATTCCCGTGCCAAATTTCATTTCCGTTATCATCTTTCAGGAAGGATACAGGATCTGTATAACGCCACGCATAATTCGAATGTGTATACTTATAGGTCAACTTCTGGTCATCATTAAAACTATATCCCATATTAAAGCCATAGGATTCAGACATAACATATTTATTACCACGATTACCTATAATTGGATTTCCAGAGGCATCTGCATCATATCCTAGCACACTGCCGAGATTGCCATCACCTTTGGTCTTTTCTTTTCGCGTTCCTGTTGAAAGAAAATCCTTCCACCCATTCGTGATCTTGCTCTCATAAAACGTCCCCCAAGACAGCTTGTCCTTCTTCCCATGCACGGCATACGCCTGCTTCACGGTGCCATGGCTGCCGTAGCTGACGACCGCGGAGCCGTGGACGCCGTCCCGCTTCTCGCTCTTTGTGATGATATTGATGACGCCGCCGACCGCACGACCGCCGTAAAGGGCAGACTGACCGCCGGAAACGACCTCGATCTTACGGATATTCTCGACAGGGATCATGTTCCAGTCGACATCGCCGTTCCATGCGGTATTCATCTGCTGTCCATCGACAAGGACAAGGATATTCTTCGAGCTATAGCCGCGAAGGTTCACCGTGCCTTCGACAGAGTTCGAAGCAGAGACGCCCGTCGCCATCGCAACGGCATCAGAGGCAGTCTGTACATTGCGCAGCTTGATATCCTTCTCGGTGATGACCTGTACATTCGCCGGTACATCCTTGAGGCTTTCCGCCTGGCGGGTCGCAGTGACGGTGATGCCCTTCAGGGCATACATCGGAGCGGCCTCTGCCGCACTTGCGCTGCCCACGCCGAGAAGCGCCATAGCCGCCAGAAGAGCCGCTGTTTTTTTCATGTCTTTCATGTTCAATTCCCCTTTTCTGATTCTTTCCTCTCTCTAAAAGAAAAGATATCGCTCATTACTTGTTGGTAGAAAAAAGATAATTCTATGGAAAGTCTGAGCCATATGTATGTATTACCATATCATATTTTAGGAAATTTGTTAAGGAAAGAAAAGCAAGGACGCCTCTGGCAGCTCCGCCAAATGCGAAGGCGGATGGAGGGGCTTTGATGCAGGTGAAAAGCTATGCCACTCTCCCTCCCAGAAAAAACGGCCTCCATGCGGCGTCCTGTCATGATGTACCCTGCTGCGTCCTCGCCCCCCGGACTGACTCTACTCTTCCTCTCTCATCATCTCATAGAGCCGAGCGAGAGGAAGGCCGACGACATTGTCATAGGAGCCTTCTACGCGAGAAACCAGGATCGCGCCCTTGCCCTGGATGCCGTACGCGCCGGCTTTATCCATCGGTTCACCGGTGGCGACGTAGCGATCGATCTCCAAATCTGAGAGCTTTCTGAAATAGACGCGCGTCGTCTCAACATGAAGATGGACATGGCCCTTATGATAGACAGAAAGCCCGGTCTTGACTTCGTGCGCCCGTCCGGAGAGGCGGCGGAGCATGCGGCACGCCTCCTCCTCATCTTTGGGCTTGCCAAGGATATCCTCATCCAGCACCACGACGGTATCGGCTGCAACGATCGCTGTCTCTGCCCCCTTTGCATCAAAGATGCTCTTTGCCTTCCCGCAGGCATTGAAAAGCGTCACAAGATCCGCTCCCTTTTGGCAGGAAAGGATCTGCTGTACGCTCTCGGGAAATTCAAAAATACGTGTCTTCGCCTCTTCCGGTGTTTCTGCTTCTGGAAAAGAGGAGGGCAGGACGTCTTCCGTCCAGCCGATCTGATGGATGAGCTCCCGCCGACGCGGGGATGCGGATGCCAGAATGATGTGCATGGTGAATGCTCCTTTTCTGAAAAATTCGTAGTCTAACGGTTCAGAGGATAAGAGTGACTGGTGACTGGGATTATCCCATATCGTCATCCCGAGCGTAGCCCTCGATCTTTATTGCACATCGGTAAGCAGTAATTGCGAGATAACAGAAAAACGCAGCACCAAGACATCGTTTCTAGGGAAACACTGATAAATCGTTGTCAGATTTTACTCTTGAATTTTTATACATGACGAGGAATAGCCTGACGCGAATAGCAAGCTATTTAAGGAAGGCTATGACGAAGTCATGTATAAAAATTCTTGTGGAATCTGACTCTGCGATTTAATCAGCGTTTCCCTAGAATAGCGCATACGTGCTGATTTCCGTACTGCAATAGAGATTTCTCGACTTCGCTCGAAATGACAACGGCGCGAATCGCTATCAAAATTGCGGCGAAGCCGCCGCCCGCCTCCCTCAATCCTCATTTTTTCCCCTGAACCTTTACCTATCTTACCACACCTTGCCTAACGCTCTCCCCTTTGCTATGATACGGATAGAGGTGATGATCGTGAATAACAAGAATGGCATTTTCAAAATGATCCTGCTCACACTTTTGGGCGCATTCCTTGCCAAGGGGCTGCATGCAAGGCAGGAGGCATATACACCGACAAAGAAAGAGGCAGAAGGTTGGCAGGCGCTGGCTCCCATCAAGAAGACCTTTTGGCTCCTGCACCCCATGCGGGCTTTCCATTTCTTCCTGCTCCAGCAGTCGCTGGCTCTGACATGGAAGCTCGGGAAGAAATATCTGAAATAGACAGCGGATACACGGCATGGCAGGAGGAGTAACCGTCCCCTGCGACCGATATGCGCTCCCCGGCAGTTTTCTGCAGGGCATCACTCATCGCGTATTCATGCCGTACAGGAAAAGCACCAGGCCGCCGATCAGGCCAAAGCAGATCTTGACTGTTTCATTCCGTGCTCCTCCTCAGGAAACACGGACTCCATCGTCTTACGCTGCAATCAGCGTTTCCTTACCTATATGAACCTTGCTAGACATACGAACCCCTTGCGAAGCGCGACCTCTTTATAAATAAATTATATAAAAGAATTGGTAACCCATCTATCATCGTACAGTCAAATTTATAAAGGGGAATGTAAACAAACAAAAGGCCATGAGAATCGCCGTTTCTCATGGCTTTTTGCTTGTTTAGGAAACACTGATTAAATCGTTGTCAGATTTTACTCTTGAATTTTTATACATGACGAGGAATAGCCTGACGCGAATAGCGAGCTATTTAAGGAAGGCCATGACGAAGTCATGTATAAAAATTCTTGTGGAATCTGACTCTGCGATTTAATCAGCGTTTCCTTCACTCTTTATTTTCATTCATTATCCCATAAAATCAAATCGTTTTGTCCTTCAAAAGCTCTTTCGCCATGTGTCTTGCCCGATCCATCGCGGGAAGGAGCGCCTCTTCCATCCCTGCCGCATAGAGCGTGATCCCCAGATAAAAAGCCATCTCATGGTAGGGTGTCCATTCGTTCTCTTCGGGAAATGCAAGGTCAGACGGGGAAAGCCGCTCCGCGGAAAGCTTCCCGCCATGCACGGTCGCAAGAAAGCGCATCCCGTCCTGCTTACAAATCGCCGCGCCTTCGAAGCCGCAAGCCCTGATGGCAAGTGCCATACGCCCCATAGCGACCATGTCCATGGTCAGTGCAAGGATCGTAAGAGGCTTCTCGGTTCTCTTTCGGATCTCCTCTACAGCCCGGCAAAGAGCTGTCACTCCCTCCCCCTTCACGGAGCCCACAGGAAGAAAACAGATCCCTTTTCCCTCGGCAGCGGCCAAGGAAAGACGCCGGGTCAGCACATCGAGCGTGTCATTTTCATTATACTTCATACCAGCCTCCGGGAAGCTCTCGAAATGGTATGCGGTGCAGCGCCTGAGGAAGCCTCTTCCGGGAGATCCCCGGTCAGCAGTTCCTCACCCGCGCCCTTCCATCTGTGCGATCCGGCGCTTTCGCTCCTCCAGATCTGTCTCACGAAGGCTCTGCACCGTGGTGCCGTAGATGAGTGCGACAGAGATGATATTCATGAGGAGCGAGGACCCGCCATAAGAGATGAAGGGCAGCGGGATGCCGGTGACCGGAAAGCAGCCGATGACCATCGCGATATTGACGATGCCCTGCACGGAGATCAGCAGGGTGAGTCCGTAGACGAGAAGAGCCGCATAGGTCTCCTTCAGCTTCCTGGCTGCGGAGAATCCCGCAAGAAGAAACACGAGGTAGAGAATGAGGACGAAAACAGAGCCTATGAAGCCAAATTCCTGACTGAAGACGGCATAGGCAAAGTCGGTGTACTGCTCAGGAAGGTAGAGAAATTTCGACATGCCTTCGCCGATGCTCTGTCCGAAGAAGCCGCCGGAGCCGACAGCGATGAGGCTCTGCACCGTCTGATAGCCGAGATTTCCTGCATACATGAAAGGATCCCACAGCACGATTACACGATTCATGCGGTAGGGCTCTGCAATGACGAGAAGGACAAAAGTGAATACAGCGACACCCACGCCTAAGAAGAGCTCGAAAAGCGGAAGCCCTGCCAAAACATAGAGGAGCAGCGGAAAGAGCACGATCATCCCCGCTGTCCCCATGTCTGGCTGTGCAAGGACGAGAAGCGCCATCGCAAACGGTCCATAGAGCGGCAGATAGTATCCGATCATAGAGCGGAAGGTATTTTCTTTCTTCTTCCGATCCGCGAAATGGAAGAACGGACGAAAGAAGCGTTTGACGAGCGTGATCTTCTCTCCTTTCCGTATGCGCTTGGCCAGAAAGGATGCCGCCCAGATCAGGCCGGTCACTTTCGCGACTTCAGACGGCTGGAGAGAGAAGCCCGCGAGCATGATCCAGCGCGTCGCCCCATTCGCCCGATGCCCGGCTACAACAACGAGGAGGAGCAGCACCAGGGTGAATCCGACCCATATGACAGCTCCACCGCGGATGAAGCCCTTCGGCAGTTTTGCGACCCCGGCGCCAAGGATCAGGCTTCCTGCAAGGATCGTGATATGCTTCAAAAAGTGGGCATACGGCCCATCGCCTGCCGCCATATTCATATAGTAGGTGGCATTATAGACATTCATCGCCCCGATGGCGATCAGTATGGCGGCCGCGATGAGCATCCATTTCAGACACTCGGGCACATACTTCGTATCCTTCAGGGACGTCTCGCTACGAGACGACATATGAGGTTCCCCTTTCTGGAAAACTTCTCTTCATATTCTGTCTCCACATCCCCGGGGACGGGAGCGGCATGAAGATCATAGGTCACGTCCGAAAGCTGCCAGCCCATGGCCTCAAATTCTTCGACGGAGAAGTCAAAAAGATCCTTGTTATCCGTCTTGAAGCGGATCTCACCGCCCTCTTTTAAAATGACGGCGTAGCGTTTCAGAAAATCACGATAGGTGAGGCGGCGCTTGGCATGGCGCTTCTTCGGCCATGGGTCGCTGAAGTTGAGGTAGATCACATCGACTTCGGCTTCCCCAAAAATATTCAGGATCTCACTCACATCGCCTAAAATGAGACGGACATTGTCTACCGGCGGATCCTTCTCCGCAGTCTTTTGTGCGGCATAGTAGATGACGCCTTCCTGCACCTCCATGCCGATGTAATTCACATCAGGATGGAGCGCGGCCATGCCGGAAATGAACTGGCCTTTGCCGGTGCCGAATTCTACATGGAGCGGCTGCTCCGGACGGGGAAACTGTGTCTCCCACTTGCCTTTCATGTCGGTCGGTTCCTCCAAAAAGAGGATGGATGTGTAATTTTTGATGGCTTCTTCGATCCAAGGTTTACGTCTGAGACGCATGGGAGACTCCTTTCGGGGATAAAGTAAAGTAAAGCGACTAGGGATTAGGAGTGACTGGTGACTGGTGACTGGAGATTAGACTAAAAGACTGGGAGACATTAGACATCTGACGTCTGGCATCTGACATCTCCAGCGGGCATCACCCTATTTATATTCTGCGGCGTTTTATTATTTTTTGCGCCGCACCGCCATTTCGCATTTCTCATTTCTAATTTCTCATTCAAGTGAAGCTTTCAA
>JAIJLI010000094.1 GCA_022722495.1 Dialister sp.
GAGTGAGGAGTGGTGGTGCGGCGCAAAAAATCATATAGCGCCGGACGTTTTAAGGAAACATGACCGAAACAAACTCCTCCGCCACACATGGGCATCGCTCCATTTTCCTTTTGCGACGCTATATGAATCGTGCGCCGCCCTTTCACTCCCTGCTCCTCACTTATTGTGAAAATATTTGAAAAAATTACATTCCCATTTTTCAAAATATTCATTGGCCTTCTTCAGGTCTTCTTCGGTATCAATGCCGATATCCTGTGTCTTCACCTCGATGACACCGATCTTGTAGCCCATTTCGAGGGCACGGAGCTGCTCTAAGGACTCGGTCTTTTCGAGCGGGGTCTGCGCCATCTTCGCATAGGCGAGGAGGAAATCTCTCCGATACGCATAGATGCCGACGTGCTTCAGCGCCGGCACTTCGAAATCGTGGCGGGGATACGGGATGAGGGAGCGGGAGAAATAGAGTGCTTCGCCCTTCTGGTTCACGACGACCTTGACTGCGGAAGGATCATCGTATTCGTCTTCGTGGAGAGGCGTGGCGACAGTCGCCATATCCAGCTCCGGATGGTCGATGAGATCCTGCGCCAGACGATCGATCACGTCTGGGTCGATCAGCGGTTCATCGCCCTGTACATTGACGATGATCTCATAGTCCGGCGTATGGGAAGCCACTTCTGCCAGACGATCGGTGCCTGTCGGATGGTCGACGGAGGTCATCATGACATGACCGCCGAAGCTCTTCACTTCCTTCTCAATGTCCTCATGGTCTGTCGCAACGATGACGACGTCAGGGAGCTTGGCCTGAACGGCTCTTTCATAGACACGATGCACCAGTGTCTCTCCCGCGATCAGGCGGAGGGGCTTCCCCGGAAGACGTGTCGATGCATACCGGGACGGAATGATACAAGCAATTTTCATGATGAACTCCTTTGCGTAGTGACTAGTGAAGGGATCATGGATGAGGGACTTGCGGCTTGGCATGGAGGAATTCTTCCAATACCTCCCTGTCTTCCTTCGAGAATGTCATCGCGATCTCAAGGACGTAAAAGGGAATGTCAGACTCAGCGAGGCTATCAAGGGAGAGCATCTTCACGGCATCTTTTTCTGTCATGACGATGAGCTCTGCGCCCTTGGCTTTGGCTTCGGAGATCGCATTCCGCACATCTTCTTCTGTATACCTGTGGTGGTCAGGGAAGGGCATCTCCCCCACCGGACGCAGACCGGCTTCCTTGGCGGTCTTTTTAAAGGCAGCGGGGTTTCCGATGCCGGAGACCAGATAGGCCTTCTTCATCCTGACGTCTTCGAGCGTCCCTTCATGAAGGAAGGCTTTCCACTTCTCATACGGCACCACCTTCGACGGCGCATGTGTGGAGGATAGGACGGGCACACCCGGCGCAAGACGGGCGAGCTCTTCTCTGATCTCCATCAGATCTGTCAGATGTACCTGATCACTCTTGGTCAGGATGAAAAGGCTCGCCCGCGAAAGGGCATCGAGCGGCTCCCGAAGCAGACCGCGGGGCAGGCCGTGACCATAGCCGAAGGGATTCGTCGCATCGATGAGAATGATATCTTGATCGCGTCTGAGCTTCCAGTACTGAAAGCCATCATCCAAAAGCAGGATGCCCACTCCCATTTCCTCGGCTCTCTTGACAGAGGCAATGCGGTCTTTTCCGATGAAAATGGGGACGGAGGGAAGTTTTCTCGCCATCATGTAAGGCTCGTCCCCTGCCATCTGCTGGGATACGAGGATGGAGCTTCCATCCGATACACAGCCGCCTTCCTTTTCAAGGCCGCTTTTATAGCCTCGGCTGATGATGGCGGGCTTCTTACCGATTGAGCGGAAGAGCTCGGCCAGCATCAGGATGCAGGGGGTCTTGCCCGTCCCGCCTGCCGTGATATTGCCGACACTGATAACGGGTACATGGGCGGAGACCGCAGCGGCCATATCTGCCGTCCTCTTCTTTTCGACCTGAGAGAAATACATTTTTTCCAGCTGCGAAAGGCCTGACAGGACCAGCCTGTCCATGCCCTTCGGCGATGGCTCCTTCATCAAGCCTGTGACATAGGACTCAAGACTCATGACGGCCTCCCAGCTTCACGCCGGCTTCCGCGACCAGCTGCTCGAAAGCCTTGATGTTTCTCTCGGTCGCGCCCTGATTCTCATGCACCACGGTCAAAGCCGCCTCTCCCATCCGTTTCATGGTATCGGGATGAGAGAGAAGGTCCATGAGCGTTTCCTTGAATTCATGCTCTGACTTCGTCATGAGGCACACGCCGCGGCTCTCCAAAAGCTCGAAGATCTCCTGAAAGTTGAACATGTAAGGCCCGACGATGACAGGCTTGCCATGCGCCGCCGGCTCCAGAATATTATGACCGCCGACTTTGACGAAGCTGCCCCCGACAAAGACGACATCCGCCAGACTGTAAAGACGCCCAAGCTCTCCGATGGTATCCAGAATGACCACCTGCGGGCTCGTGCCGTCATCCTCCTCCGTGCCCATCTTGGAGCGGCGCAGGACGCTGTAGCCGTGATGCTTGATGGCAAATTTCACGGACGGCGCTCTCGTGATCTCACGAACGGCGAGAAGCAGACGCGCCTTCGGATATTTTTTCAGGATCTCACCAAAGGTGCGGAGTACGATCTCCTCCTCTCCGCTGTGCGTGGAACCGGCGACGATGATCGGTCCCTTCCCGTCGAAGCGGAATTCTTTACGAAGCGCGGCGCGTTCTTCCTCCGACACTTCGGCATACGTCTGATCGTACTTGGTATTGCCTGTGATGGTGCAGCGCTTCGGCTGGGCGCCCATCGCGATGATGCGCTCCTCGTCGATGCGGGACTGCATGCAGAAACGCCGGATCTGGCAGAGCATGCGCGTCGTGAAGCGCTTGATCAGCGAATAGCGGCGCATCGAGCGGCTGCTGATGCGTCCATTCATCATCATGACAGGGATCTTTTTGCGGAAAGCGAGGCGAAGGAAATTCGGCCACAGCTCCGTTTCGATCAGAATGATCGCCTTGGGATTCACGATATCTACGATGCGCTCGGTGATGACGGGCAGGTCAAAGGGGAAGAAAATGTGTCCGTCAGCCTCTGGGATGATGCGCTGTGCCATGCGGTGACCAGTCGCAGTGACGACAGACACCACCACCATTTCATCCGGGTACTTCTTCTTCAGCTCGCGCACGATCGGGCTCGCGGCGACCACTTCACCGACGGAAGCGGCATGCACCCAGATGGCATTGTGGTAGGCGATCTGCTGCAGCGTGGGCGTCGGCATGACGCCGGCGCTCTGCTTCAGACGGTCATAGAAGCCTTCTTCGAAGACAAGCCGATAGATCAGGATCGGTATCTGCAGCAGCCAGTAGGCGACAAGACAAATGTTGTAAATCCAGTACAATTTTTTCTCCTTTGATGGTTTTTGTTATGGGTGGGAAAATGAAAACGGGTCAGAGGGAGGAAGCCTCATCCCTCTTCACTATTTTTCTCACGATCATTTTTCTGCGACATCGTGTAGAGCTCATGATACAGCCCTTTCTTTTCCATGAGCTCCTTATGTGTACCGCTTTCTTCGATGACGCCGTGATTCAGGACAAGGATCTGGTCAGCATTCTTGATGGTCGACAGGCGGTGAGCGATGACGAAGGAGGTACGACCGACCATGAGTTTGTCGAGCGCATCCTGCACGATCTTCTCGCTTTCCGTATCGAGTGCGGAGGTCGCTTCGTCAAGGATGAGGATCTTCGGATTCTTCAAGATCGCTCTTGCGATGGCGATGCGCTGACGCTGACCGCCGGAGAGGACGAGGCCGCGATCGCCGACCTTGGTATCAATGCCGCGCGGCAGCCCTTGAATGAATTTCTCTGCATTCGCGGCGCGAATGGCATCCCAGACCTCTTCATCCGTCGCATCCAGGCGACCGTAGAGGACATTTTCTTTAATGGTGGTATTGAAGAGGAGTGTATCCTGCGGCACGAGGCCGATGTTGTCGCGAAGGGAGCCGACCGTCACATCTCGGATATCGACGCCGTCGATGCAGATGGCTCCGCCTGTCACATCATAGAACCGCGGAAGCAAGTTGGCAATGGTGGTCTTGCCGGCGCCGGAGGGCCCGACGACGGCGATGGTCTGTCCGGGTCTGGCGACGAAATTCAGATCTGTCAGAACCGGATTGTCTTTTTCATAGGCAAAGGCCACATGGCGCGCTTCGACTAAGCCTTCTGTGACTTCGATCGGCTTGGCGCCGTCCTTGTCCTGGATCTCTGACTTCTCATCCAGGATCGCAAAGACGCGGTCTGCTGCAGCCAGGGATTTCTGGATATTACCGAAGCTTTCTGCCAGACGGCGGGTCGGATTGGCCAGGTTGATGGCATAGATCAGGAAGGCGATGAGCTCGCCGGTGGTCATCACGCCCTCAATGACAGAGACACCGCCATACCAGATGATCGCGCAGACGGCAATGGCAGCGAGAAATTCGACCAGCGGCGTCATCTGGCTCTGCTGCCTTATGGAGCGCACGGTCGCCTTGAAACTGGATTCATTGATGTCATTGAAGCGCTTCTCTTCGAAGTCGCCTCGATTGAAGCTGCGCACGATGCGCACGCCCTGGATAGTCTCCTGCAGCATGGACGTCACATCGGCCAGTCGTTCCTGCACGTCGCGGCCGCTCGAGTGGAGCTTTTTCCCAAAGAATTTGATCGTATAAGAAACGAGCGGTACGATCACAAGGCAGAGCATCGTCAGTTTCCACTGCAGGTAGATCATGGAAACGAAAGAACCGATGAAAATGGCGCCTTCCTGCACCAGCTGGATGAAATTATCCACGATGGCTGTCTGCAGCGCCGCAATGTCATTCGTCAGGTTGCTCATGATGTCCCCGGTGCGGCGACGATCATAGTAGGAGATCGATAATTTCTGCAGATGATGATACAGCGTATTTCGAAGATCCTTGATGACAGCCTGCCCGATGTATCCCATGAGGTAGCGGTGTCCAAAGGTGGTGATCGCGCGGATGAGGAAGGTCACAAGGATCGCCACGATGATGAGGTAGAGCATGGCAAGGTCCTTGTCATTCAGCACCTTATCGATGACATCCTTGATGATCCACGGCACGACCAGGTTCGAGCCTGATACGAGCAGCATGAAGAACACGGAAACAAGAAGCAGCTTCCAGTAGGGTTTTAGATAGGATAACAGTCTCATGTAACTGTTCAGTTTACTTGATTTTGTATTCATTCCATTCTCCAGAATTTTTTTTTGGGGGGGAGACTAAAGGTTCAAAGGGTTCAGGTTGATGGGTTCAGGGTTACAGGGCGTCCCTTGCTTGTGAATGAAAGCATGGCTCCCCAGTGAGGAGTGAAGGTACGGCGCATAAAATGAGGGAGCGCCGCGAAGTACAACTAGTGGCGATGCCCAAAAGTCTCTCGATAGCAGGCTTCCCGTTTTGAACTTTCCAAACATTGCCTACCTGACCGCGAATGACAAAGATTTCTCGCTTCACTCAAAATGACGATACGGGAGTCTGATGTCTCCTAATCTCCTAGTCACTAGCCACTAGTCACTAGCCACCATTTACTTTTTCCCCGTCCTCACGATGAGCTCTGCCACGCGGCGCACCGCGCCTCCGCCGCCCAGTGCTTTTCTCACTTCTCGGATGCCTTCCACATTCTTTTCTCGCGCGGCAGGCTGAATGAGCCACGGTGTCACGATGCGGGAAATATTTTCCGCTGTCACTGCATCCTGCAGGAGCTCGGGAGTGACCTCACGGTCCAGCAGAAGATTCGGCAGGCCCGCATACTTCACGTGGACGAGAAGCTTCGCCAGCATCCATGTCACAGGCGCGAGGCGATAGATCAATACGGTCGGCAGCTCCATGAGCGCCGTTTCCAGTGTCGCCGTCCCCGAAGAGGCGACGCAGGCATCACAGATCTGCATCAGGTCATACTGCCTGCCCTCGGTGATCTCTACGGAAAGCTCCGAAGCCCCAATGAAGGACGAGAGCA
Source organism: Dialister sp. (assembly GCA_022722495.1). Taxonomy (GTDB): domain Bacteria; phylum Bacillota; class Negativicutes; order Veillonellales; family Dialisteraceae; genus Dialister. The sequence continues at coordinate 5,998 of JAIJLI010000094.1, forward strand.
TCTCCATCGGGATCGTCGAGGCCCGGGGGATGAAGAACTGGCAGTCTGCCTTTTGGGCGAGCTGGCGCGCCGCCTCCAGCATCACGGGCAGAAGCCCCGCGACCTCATTCTTGCGGCTCCCCGGCATGAGAAGGATACGCTTTTTATTCGGATCGCCATGGAAATAGGCCATCGCCTTCTCCTTCGACATGGAAGGCTTCACCGTATCCGCCAGCGGATGACCGACGAAGGTCACATGCGCTCCCGCCTTCCGGTATGCGTCCGCTTCAAAAGGAAATATGGACGCCACCTGCTCGACATCGCGGACGATGTTTTTCGCCCGTCCCTTGTTCCACGCCCAGATGGTGGGCGCGATATAGTAGACAACAGGGATGCCCAGCTCTTTCGCCACATGGGCGAGCTTCATATTGAATCCGGGGTAATCTACACAGACCAGCACATCCGGCTTTTCCCGCAGCATGGCTTCCTTCAGGAAGCTGCGCAGCTTGAAGAAGAGCGGCAGGTGCTTGATGACTTCCACCAGTCCGATGATGCCCAGATTTTCTATATCATAGATGATGCGGACGCCGCTCCTTCGCATGTCCGCACCGCCCATCCCGAAGATGTCTGTCCCGGGGTAGAGCTTTTTGATTTCTGCCGCAACGGCTGCGGCATGCATATCGCCAGAGGCCTCTCCGGCAGACATCATGATTTTCATAAGTTAAGTCCTCGTGAATATAAGGGTTCAAGGTTCAAGGTTCAGGGTTCGGGGTTCAGGGTTCAGGGTTAGCCCTTGGGGCGTGCCATCCACTGATTCTAAATGAAAGCTTTGCTCGAATGAGGAATGAGGAATGAGGAATGGTGGTGCGGCGCATAAAATATGGAAGCGCCGCGGAATATAAATAGATCGATGCCCGAAGATGGCATTTCAGTCACCAGTCACTAGTCACCAGTCACTCCTAATCCCTAGCTACTCATCCCTGCTTTCAAACTTCAGGGTTAGCCCGGGGGCGTGCTGCCCTTTGATAACGGTTGAAAGCTCTGCGCGAATGAGAAATGAGAAATGGTGGTGGCGGCTTCGCCGCGAGTATTATGGAGCGATGCCCGAAGGTAGTATTCAAGTCACCAGTCACTAGTCACTAGTCACTCCTAATCCCTAATTCCTAGCTACTAGCCACCAGTCACTTCTTTCCTTCCACCGCCAATATCACAATGCCTTTTTTATTGGCCTCTTGGAGCACGGCTTCCTTTTCTGCAAAAAGGGTATGCCAGGCTTCGATTGCAAGGACCGCGCAGCCGCTCTCCTCCATGGAAGAAAGGGTCGTAAGTCCGACCGCCGGCATGTCGAAGCGGGTATCCTGTCCGGGCTTGGCTGTCTTCACGACGACAGCGCCGCCGCGGGCGAGACTGCCGCCACG
>JAIJLI010000095.1 GCA_022722495.1 Dialister sp.
AACACTTTCATGCAATACCGCTACGTAGCCCCCTCAGCCCTTCGGGCAGCTCCCCCGATGGGGAGCCAAGAACGTTCTGCCGCTTAACTTAATAGCATTGCCCTAGAGGGGAAGACTGCGATACGAGAATACCATCTTCTAAAAAAAGGCAGCGAAGCCGCCACCTCACTACTGAACCTTGAACCAAATGAAAACAAAGTAAAAAGGAGCTGTAAAGAAATGAGGATTCATTTCTTCACAGCCACTTTACCTTTTCCCTATTCGGCCTTCATCTGATACTCCCTGCCATCGATGGCAAGGACATCTCCGAGACGGATCTTCTTGCGTTTTTCATGGACAGGCTTGCCATTCAGCTTCACCTGATGCCGGGCAAGGTAAGCACCGGTCTCTCCGCCGGAGCTGATCGCATCGATCTTTTTCAAAAGCTGGTCAAGCTGGATATAGTCTCCGTAGACGGCTATGATCTCCATCAATGTCTCCCCCTCATCGGTGTCACGACATACTGGTAGGCCTTATCTTCTTCCTGCTCTACCAGAAGCGGGCCGTTTTTCTGCAGATGCAGGATGACTGTCTCGCCCTCAGAATGCTTCAGGATATCTTCGATATAGTTGCAGTTGTAGGTGATCTTGATCGGCTCGCCTTCGAGCTTGATGGGGATCGATGTGCTGCTGCGGCCGATCGCAGGATCCTCTTCGTAGATCTCCACCGTATCCTCATGGAAGATGAAATTGATGGTATGGTAGTCCACACCGCTGGAGATCGGGCTGACAAAACGGACGGCTTCCTGAAAATCGTGAACATTGACTGTCACGAGTGCATCATGATGGGTCGGGATGACGCGGTGGTAATCCGGATATTCACCGTTGAGAAGGCTGGTAATGAAGTACGTGCTGCCAAAGGTGAAGGCGACATGGTTTTTAGACCAGGAGATCTCGACGGTGCTGCCCTCTTCGTCCGGCAGCAGGCGGACCACATCCGAAAGGATGCTGCCGGAAACGACGAAGCGTCCTTGGGCGCTTGCTTCCTCCGGCAGTGTGATCTCTTTGGCAGCCAGGCGGTGCGTATTGGTCGCCGCCATGATGAAGCGGTACTGATCGACCTCAAAGAGCACGCCGGTGAAAAGCGGCTTCTGTTTATCGGAAGCCGTGGCGAAGGAGACCTGACCGGTCATTTCTTTGAAGTCTTGGCAGGAGACTGTCGCATGATTGGTATGCTCCATTTCTTTGACTTCTGGGAATTCATTGATGTCGCGGGTCGGGAAACGGGCAAAATAAGAGCCGCAGGTAAAGGAGACCATATTTTCCTCTTTTTTCTTTTCCATGACGATATCCCCTGCCGGCATCATGCGGATTGTGCTTTGCAGCTGGCTGGCAGCAATCACGATAATGCCTTCTTCCTCGATCATGGCCGGGCAGCTTGTTTTGATCCCGATGGTGTAATCATTGGCCTGCAGCTCGACTTTTCCGTTTTCTGCAGCAATGAAGTATCCGTTATTGGTATTGGATGTAATTTTTGCCTGTGCAGCCCGCTGTACGCGGTCGATCGCATCAGACAATTCCGTTTTGTCGAAAATGACTCTCATGGCAGCACCTCTAAAAAATAACGATGATAGATAAAAGATAGTAGTCGCCGTAGTAGGACGGTGTGAATAAGTGAATAACTCTGTGAAAAGTGAGATTTTCTCGAATCTCGCGGTTTGTTAAAAAGGATTGAATAACTTTTTTGGGAATTCACGGTTTTCACAGGTTTTTACGAACCTGACGTTTTTCACAGTTTTTCAGCAGGATATTGGATGATGGGAAATGGGGTTGTTCACAGTGAGTGAGGGGCATGGGAGAAAGGGATACTTTACCTTATCCGCCCATGGGGCCCCTTATCCCCGCTGCTTTAAGAGCTTTCGGATCGCTTCGATAGAAGCGCGGGTCTGCGGGTCACGCTCGATGTCTTTTTCCACACGTTCGCAGGCATAGAGGACTGTCGAGTGGTCTTTTCTATGGAAATAGTCACGCAGCGTCGGGTAGGACTCGTTCAGCTCATTGCGGCACAGGTACATGGCGATCTGGCGCGGGATGACGATCTTCTGCGGACGGCCGCGGCCGAGGAGCTTATCCTTCTTGACGCCGTAGTACTGGCAGACGGTATCGATGATGAAGTCGACGGTAAGCTCTTGACGGTTGTCGAGGGGGATCTGGTCTTTCAGCGCATCCTTGGTGAAGGCGAGCGTGATCGTTTGTTTCTTGATCTGCGAGAAGGTGACGAGCTTATTGAAAGCCCCCTCCAGCTCACGGACATTGGTATTGATATGACTTGCGATATAGTCGACCACGTCTTTCGAGAGTGTGATATTGAGCTTTTCTGCCCTCTGCTGAAGGATGATGCAGCAGATCTCATAGTCCGGCGGAGAGATCGGGGCGACGAGCCCGCTCGAGAAGCGCGTCTGCAGGCGGTCTTCGAGCTTGTCGATATCCTGCGGTGTGCGATCGCTCGTCATGATGATGTGCTTCTTCTTATCGAAGAGGTCATTGAATGTATTGAAGATCTCCATCTTCGTCGCATCCTTGGAGCCGAAGAACTGCACGTCGTCGATCAGGAGAAAGTCCAGATTTCTATACTTGGCACGGAATTTCGGCATGGTGTGATTCTGGATGGCATCGATCAGCTCATTGGTGAAAGTCTCGCTCGAGACGAAGAGGACGGAAAGCTCCGGCTTGTTTTCGTGGATGTAGTTGCAGATGGCGTGGAGCAGATGCGTCTTGCCAAGGCCGGAGGGACCGTAGATGAAAAGAGGGTTCATTTTCTGATCGGCCTGATCCGGATGGTCGGCCGTCTTGGCGACTGCATAAGCGGCCTGAAAGGCGATCTCGTTGCAGTTGCCATGGACGAAGGTGGAGAAGGTGTATTCTTCATTGACCGGATTCGGCAGGAAGGCATTTCTCTTCTTCGGCTCGCTGCGCACAGGCGCATCGAAGAGAGAGGTCTCTCCGAGCTCCCGGATGTCGGGGAGCGGGACCTCATCGGCCGTCATAGGCTTCAGCTTGGAAAAATCCGGCGGCATGGCTTCCTTCGGAAAGGGATCATCGATATCAGGCTCCGGGAGAGGCGCAGGCGTATTTTCATAGGGAGCATCGGCTGTCTCACGGGCCATCGGGAAGGGTGCCTCGCTCTCCGCCGCCTTTTTAGAGGCACCGGCTTCCGGCAACGGCGGCATCGGCGCGGGCTGGTTCATGATATCGGAGATCTCGATGGAAAGCTGCTTCCCCGTGATGTCGAAAATAATTTTTTCCAGCTTTCCTTTATATACATTTTCGATCCATGGTTTCCGCCGCTTGTTTTTGGGCGAAATCGTCAGTGTGTTTTCTGTCATGGAGATAGGAAAGACTTCGTTGGAAAACATGTCATAGTACGGGTGGTCATACTGGTCGATATAGTCCAGGATCTGATCCCATAATTGAAAGAAGTCCATAGGGTACCTCGCTTGCCATACATAGGGCAGCCGTCGTGGCTGTGACTATGTGAATGACTTTGTGAATAATTGTGAATAAGGCGTTGTCTCCGATCGGACGCTTTGGAAAGAGGCTTGATGGCATCGGAGAAAGCGGCGATTGAATATCTTTGTGGATAAGTGGATAAGTCTGTGAATTAATAGATGCTTTCTAGGGCTTTTCCACACGTTCTTCTGCGGTTTTCAAATGGCATTGTGAATAACTTCATTGTATCATTTCCCTTGCCTCTTGTATATGCACAAGATGTGGGGAGGAAACCGGACAGGGACGCAAGGAAAAAGGCGGAGAGCGGGTTTGGGGTGTAAGGTCAGCCCCTGTGGCGGGGCTCCCTTTGATTGTTTGCGAAAGAGGTTCATCGGGTTCTATAGGTTCAAAAGGTAGAGCGGGGTTGGGGCAGCGCCAGATCCTTCGACTCAGTTCTCACTGTTCCGCCTTTACATTTTCGAGCATCCGACATTTCACTCCGCTCAGGATAACGAAATGGGGTGATGCCCGAAGGTCTCTTGATAGCAACTTCCCGTTTTGATTTCCTGTCATCGACCGCCGGATCGCCAATGAAAAAGATTTCTCGCTTCGCTCGAAATGACGATGCGGGGGCTGGTGTCTCTCGGTGTATTAGCCTTTCCGTCCCTAACCACTAGCTCCCAGTCACTAGTCCCCTCTCCCAAACCTTGCCTTGCCAGCCTTCCCTTTGGTAAAATGTAAGTAAAAATAACCTAAGTGAGGCAAAGTATGAGTGAGATTACAAATGATCCGCGGCTGAAACAGGCGGCGGAGGAAGCGATAGCAAAGGCAGTGGACCGGCGCGTGATTTCCTTCACGCTGGATGGTGAGACGTACTGGATCAAGCGGAAGATGGGAAATGGACGGAACCGGTTTGCTAAATATTCCGTCGAGAAGGAATTTTATTTCGAAGTGGCGAAGATGACCATCGCCGGCCGCGCCGCGCCGCTGCTTGTGCCGGAGATCCTGGTGCTGACGCCGGACTATATGGTGACAAAGGACGGCGGGCGCACACTGAAGAACTGGCTCGATACCGACATGCCGGAAGAAGATAAGGAGCAGCTTCTCGAAGAGGCCGGCCGCGCGCTGTGCTCCCTCCATCAGGCAGGCATCGTCCATGGCCGTCCGGCACTGCGTGACATCACATGGAAAGAGGGAAATTTCACCTTTCTGGACTGGGAGAACCGCATGCTTACCAAAGACATCGAAGAGCAGAAGGCCGTCGACCTCATTCTCCTCCTCCATGGTCTGGCACGCGAAGACTACAGAGAAGAAGGACATCGCATGGAAGCCTTGGACCGTGGCTATCTGGCACAAGGCGGAGAGAAGACGCGTGAAAATGCGATCCGTCTCTTCCGGAAGCACGGCATCCTCTGCCGCATCGTCAAGGCGCTCTCCCCCTTCCACATGGTCGATGTCGAAGCGGCCAGAAAGGTGTGCGAGTACTTTTTAAATTAGGAATTAGGAATTAGAAATTAGGAATGAAGGTGGCGGCTTCGACGAGCTCCTTCGACTTAGGCCGCAGTTGTTCTGGCATTCGTTATCTCATGTGCGACGTATCTCGCCGCTCAGGATGACGAAACGGGGCGATGCCTGAAAGTAGTATTCCAGTCACCAGTCACTAGTGATTGGTGGCTAGGGGTTAGTGGCTAGGGATTAGGGATTGGGGATTAGGAGTGACTGGTGACTAAATACAACCTTCGGGGATCATCATGATTTATACTCCGCGGCGCATTTCGTCATCCTGAGCGGAGTGAAATGTCGGATGTTCGAAAATGTAAAGGCGGAACAGTGAGAACTGAGTCGAAGGATCTGGCGCCGCACCAACCCCCTTTGAACCTATAGAACCAGATGAACCTCTTTCGCACGCAATCAAAAGGCAGCACGCCCCATGGGCTGGCCCTAAGTCCATACCCAAAACTCATTTGACTTTCTATTCAAATCATGGTAGAATGTGTCCAATTTCAAAACAGACTAGGATCGGAATCAGGCTGATGAATTTTCTCAGAGAGGCAGTGGATGGTGAAAACTGCTGAAAAGGACGCAGCCACGTCACCCGAGAGTCCTTTTTTTGATCCCCCTTGCGGTATAGAGAAAAGCGGCGGCTCCGTTATCGCCCAATCGAGCAGGAAACAGCAGTCTGTTTCCATGGCAAGGTGGTACCTCACGCAATGTGCCCTGTCGGATGTTTTCCGGCAGGGATTTTTTATTGGCAGGAAGAGATCCCAAGGTTCACGGGTCTGGAAGACGCCTCCTCTTTGCGAGCGGTATATGCAAGCGAAATATGCGGCGGCTCTATAAGAAGCCGGATGTGCCGCCCTGCTGAACCCTTGGAAGTGACAGAACCATTTCCGCAAGCCGTTTCCCGGATCCGATCCCGGATCCTTCCCCCATTCACGAAAGGAGTTTACTATGAAGAAAAATTTCTTGATCCCGATCGGGCTGATGCTCTTTGCCCTCTTCTTTGGCGCAGGGAATCTGATCTTTCCTGTGTACATGGGCCAGAATGCAGGCGTGAATACCATTCCCGCGACGCTGGGCTTTCTTTTGACAGGTGTAGGGTTTCCGATCCTTGCCGTCGCAGCGATCGGCTATGCCGGGAGCGACCTTGAGTCACTGGCCTCCCGTGTACACAAGGGCTACGCCATTTTCTTCACCGTCTGCCTCTACCTCACCATCGGGCCGGCTTTCGCCATCCCCCGTACAGCGACGACATCCTATGCGATCGGCATCGCGCCCTTCTTCGGTGAATCGATGCAGCAGACCGCGCTCTATGCCTTCGCCTTTATCTTTTTCGTGATTTCCTGGTGGCTCTCCATCAGCCCGTCGAAATTGGTCAACCGCATCGGGAAAATCATCACCCCGGCACTCCTTCTCTTCCTCGCCATCCTTTTCATCACAGCGACACTCTTCCCGATGGGCAGCTGGCAGGAGGCACAGGCAGCCTATCAACCCTCTATCAAAGCACTGACGCAGGGTTTCCTCGATGGATATAACACCATGGACGCACTGGCCGGCTTCGTCTTCGGCATCATCGTCGTCAATGCGGTCCGGCAGTATGGCGCGGCAAGCAATGAAGAGGTCGCCTCCCATACCCTGAAGAGCGGCCTCATCGCGGGCGTCTGCCTGGCGGTCATTTACATTTTCCTCTCTTTCATCGGTGCCTGCTCTGTAGAGGAGCTGGGACTCATGAAAAACGGCGCAGACATCCTGGTCGGCACCGCGCACCACTACTTCGGCAGCTACGGCCGCATCCTGATGGGCGTGATCGTCCTCCTCGCCTGCCTCACCACCAGCGTCGGCCTCATCACCGCCTGCGGCGAATATTTCAAGAAACTCATCCCTGCTCTCTCCTACAGAGCTTGGGTGACCGTATTCTCCGTCATTTCCTTTGGTGTCGCCCTCTTCGGCCTCACCACCATCATCACCGCTGCCATTCCGGTCCTCATGTTCCTCTATCCTTTGACCATCTCCCTCATTTTCCTCACCTTTGGTGATCACCTTTTCGGCGGGAAACGCAGCGTCTACGCCTGCGCCACCCTTTGCACCCTGATCCCTGCCCTCTACGACGGATGTCACACGGCCGGTCTCTCCCTCGGCGCGATCGACGGCCTCATGCAGTCCCTCCCACTGGCAGGCTATGGACTTTCCTGGATCTTCTTCTTCCTCTTCGGAAGCGCACTTGGGATGGTCTTGGGGAAAAATAGGAATTAGGAATTAGGAATTAGGAATTAGGAATTAGGAATGAAGGTGGCGGCTTCGCCGCATTTTAGATGACGGTATTCCCGTATCGTCAGCCTTCCCCTCGAGGGGAAGGTGCCCCGAAGGGGCGGATAGGG
>JAIJLI010000096.1 GCA_022722495.1 Dialister sp.
ATGTAGGAGCGATCGGCATGATGCAGCTCATGCCAGATACCGCAGAGTGGATCTCCGAGAAAAGCGGCCTTCCGGCGAACCGTCTGGAGCGTCCCGAGGAAAATATTCCGCTGGGCGCCTGGTATATCAATTATCTTTTGAAGGAGTATCACAATAATGAAGTCCTTGCACTGGCCGCGTACAATGCGGGCCGCGGCAATGTGGATCAGTGGGTGAAGGACTATGGCTGGAAGGAAGGCTTCTCCGACATGAACCAGATCCCTTTCCCGGAAACTCGGGAATTTGTGAAGTCCGTTACAGCAGCCAGAGACCGGCTAGAGAAAGAACGGACGGAGAAGTGACTGGGATTAGTGGCTGGGGACTAGTGGCTAGTGGCTAGTGACTGGGGACTAGTGACTAGGAATCAGAAGTCAGAGGTCAGATGCTAGAAGTCTGAAATCCGAAGTCTAAAGCCTGAAGTCTAATGTCTAATGTCTAACATCTCCTAGTCTTCCAGTCTCATTTAGAAAGGAGCCACCATGGCTGACGTGGATGAAAAAACACAGAAGGCGCGTGCGGAGCGCCGCGAGAAGCTGCTTGCCTGGTACGAGGAGAAGGATCTTCCACCGGTCATCGGCGACTATGAGCTTCGCATCATTGATGAGCAGCACGACCGCATTTATTATGCCTTCGGCTGGTTTCACAAGTCGAATGGATGGAAGATCCGCGTCTTATATGATGAGGAAACGGCGGATTACATGGTGAAGATGGATTTGCATATGATCACGCTGACGGAGATCGAATGCATCACGGGCGATCTTGAGGAATTTAAACGTCTCGTGAAGCTGCTGACACCGGAGGCGATTGAGAAGGAGCTCATCCATCGCGAGAAGGTCTCCAGTCTGGTCGAGGGCAAGGGCTTCATGGTCTGGGACTATGAAAAGCTGCTGCCGGAGAAGCTCGGGCACTATGTGCGCGTCATTGCGCCGAAAATGCCGCTCCTTGGGCTGAACGGCTCCTACATCATCGCTGCCTATGAGTGTGAAGAAAAAGATACAGGGATCCTTTTCTTCTATAACATGTATCGCGATGAATACTACGGCGAGCTTCGCGCCAAGGGCATCCCGGGCATCATTCATCAGTACGATGCCAGATCCATAGAAGCCCTTGAGGCGGCGATCGAGAAGCACCTGGTGAAGGATCTGAAGGAGCTCTATGAGCATCCGGTGATCGAGGATTAGAGGGTTCAAGGTTCAGGTTGATGGGTTCAGGGCTCGCCCGTGGGGCAGCTCACCCCTTGATTACGTTTGAAAGCCTAGGGAAACGCTGATTAAATCGCAGAGTCAGATTCTACAAGAATTTTTATACATAGCTTCGTCATAGCCTTCCTTAAATAGCTCGCTATTCGCGCCCCTGTTTCCTCGCTCTGTATAAAAATCCAAGAGTAAAATCTGACAACGATTTAATCAGTGTTTCCCGAGGAATGAAGGTGGCGGCTCCGCCGCAAATATATATTGCAGCGAAGCTGCCACCACAACCCTGAACCCTGAACCCTGAACCCTGAACCTTTTTTATTGCTTTCCCTTTACAACGTATGGTATAATAGTATCGCAAGTTATGTGTATAGAATTTCCTGGTGAGTGAGCTGCGGCTCACTTTTTCTTATATATGGAACAGTTTCGTGAACGGACGCATGCGCATCGGGGAAGGAACATATTTTTTATCGCATTGATGCTGCGATCTATGGAGCCCTTGCTCTTTCAGGAGCACTTCGGCGTTCACGTTTGATTGATTTCAAGGAGGCTTATCATGGCACATAAAGCAATCGAAGAAGCCGTAGAAGCTTTGCTGGAACCGATCCTGGATGCGGACGGCATCGAACTTGTCGATGTCGAGTATGTCCGTGAAAGGAATTGGATCCTTCGCATTTTCATTGATAAGGAAGGCGGCGTGGATCTCGCAGACTGCCAGAGCATCAGTGAGAAGGCCGGCGAGATCCTGGATGAGAAGGATATCATCCCGGATAACTACATGCTGGAGGTCTCTTCTCCGGGGCTCGATCGTGTATTGAAGAAGGATAAGGATTTCCGCCGCTATGCGGGAAGCGATGTGGACGTGAAGCTGTTTGCTCCGCTCGAAGAGGCAGGCGGCGGCAAAGCGTTCACCGCGCATCTGGAAGGGCTCACCGAGGAGGGTGATCTGGCGCTGACGCTCGATGGCGGTAAGGAAATCGCATTGCATAGAGATAAAATTTCACAGGTAAGACTTCATTTTTCGTTTTAATCGAGGAGGAATAGTTCATCGTGGACGGCAAGGTATTATTGGAAGCAGTAGAAGCCCTGGTCAAGATCAAAAAGGTTGACAGAAATATGGTATTTGATGCACTGGAAATGGTGCTTCTGACCGCTTATAAAAAGGAAAGCGGCAGCAATGCCAAGGCTTCGGTCTCTCTCAACCGTGAAACCGGCGAATATAAAATTTATGAAGAAAAGACCGTCGTGGACGAGATCCATGAGGACTCTGAAAATGCGATCAATGAGATCACGGTGGAAGAGGCGAAGAAGATCGACCGCAGCTATGAAGCAGGCGACATGCTCCGCATCGATGTGACACCGAAGAATTTCGGCCGTGTCGCAGCGCAGGCCGCTAAGCAGGTCATGATCCAGAAGCTGCGTGAAGCCGAGAGAGGCTCCATCTATGACGAATTCTCCGGCCGTGAAGGCGATGTGATCACCGGCGTAGTGAAATGGAATGAATCCCGCACCATTTTTGTCGACCTCGGCCGCGTGGAAGGGATCCTGCCTTTCGCAGAACAGATCGAAGGCGAAGAATTCCAGCCGAACGATAAGATCAAGTGCTATGTCCTCGAAGTCAGAAAGACCACGAAGGGACCGGAGATCATCCTCTCGAGGACCCATCCGGGCCTCTTGAAGAGACTTTTCGAGCTGGAGGTACCGGAAATTTACAGCGGCACCGTGGAGATCAAGAGTGTCGTCCGTGAAGCGGGCTCCCGCTCCAAGATCGCCGTATATGCGATGGATCCGGCTGTCGATCCGGTCGGTGCGTGCGTCGGGCCGAAGGGACAGCGCGTACAGAATATCGTGAACGAGCTGCATGATGAAAAGATCGATATCGTCCGCTGGGACGAAGATCCGGCGATCTACATCGCAAATGCCCTCTCCCCGGCAAAGGTCGTTTCCGTTTCCGTATGGGAAGAAGAGAAATCCTCCTATGTCATCGTACCGGACTACCAGCTGTCGCTTGCCATCGGCAAAGCAGGTCAGAATGCCCGCTTGGCTGCCAAGCTGACGAACTGGAAGATCGATATCAAGAGCGAAACGCAGGCGAATGAGGAAGGCTTCGGTGAGACCGACAGCGCCGATCTCGATGACGACATTCTGGGAGATATCGAAAGCGATATGGGGGAGGAAGCTAAGGAATGAAAGTAAAAAAGATTCCCATGCGCATGTGCGTAGGCTGCAAGGAGCTGAAGCCGAAGAAGGAGCTGCTCCGTATCGTGGCTCTGCCGACGGGGCTCATCGAGCTCGACCGTACGGGCAAGAAATCCGGCCGCGGCGTCTATGTGTGTGACGATATCGAGTGCTTTACCAAGGCCTACGAGTCCCATGGTCTTGAGAGATCCCTGAAGCGTCCGGTATCCAAGGATGTATACGATGCGCTGAAGGAACAGATCGAGAATGGATGAGCCGGTATACCGCATGCTTGGCCTTTGTATGAAGGCAGGTCGTCTGCTTTCGGGAAATGAACAGGTGGCAGAAGGGCTGAAAAATGTGAAAGCTCCGAAAGGGGCCCTTCTCATTATCACGGAAGACAGCTCCCCAAGAACAAAGGATGAGTACAGAAATGCTGCAGAAAGAGCGCATATCTCCTACAGACTGTTTGGAGAAAAGGAAAGGCTGGGCAGCGCCCTCGGCAAAGGGGTGCGCACAGCGGCGCTCATCACAGATAAAGGATTCAGCCGCGCGATCGCTGAAAAGATCGACAAGGCGCTGGCTGAAAGATAGCTGCCAGGGGGCAGCCGGAAATGGGCCTTAGTGCCGCTCGTCGCCTGAGAACGGCCGCCGAATAGGAGTCCCATTTCCGCAATAACAAACCATGAATCAAATTGACATACACTTGGGAGGCTGCTTATGCAGAAAAAGAAATACAGAGTTTATGAACTTGCCAAGGAATTTGGTAAGACAGATAAAGAGGTCATTGAAATTTTGAAAGTCGGTCATGTCGATGTGACGAACCGTCTCTCCGGCGTGGATGATAATGGCAAGTCCATCCTCGCGCGTCACGTCGCTCAAGAAAAGAAGAAAGCGGCAAAGCGCCCGGTGATGCGTACCGTCCGTTTTGATCAGGCAGGCCAGCCGAATGGCAAGAAGGGCAATGCCCGCCAGTCCTCCTACTCCTCCTACTCCACGGAAGAAGCAGCGCCGGCAGAAGCTCCGAAACCAGCTCCGAAGACAGAAGCTCTGCAGAAGGAAGCGCCGAAGGCAGAGCCGATCAAAGCGGCAGAACGCCCGTCCCGTCCGGCGAGAGAGGCATCCCGTCAGGATGGACGCCGTGACGGAAGAAGAGAAGGCCAGAGACGCGATGGAAGAAGCGAAGGCAGAAATGATAGAAACGGGGAACGTCGTGACGGGGGAAGCCGCTCTCAGGGGAGAGACGGTCAGAGAAACGATCGTTTGAGCCGCAACGGCGACCGTCCGCAGGGAGCAAGAAATGGACAGAGTGGCGGCAATGGAAGAAATGATCGTTTCAAGAATGACAGAAACGGTGACCGCCCGAAGACCGATCGTCCGGCTCGTCCGCAGCGCCCGGCAGCTGCTGCCCCGGCTCCGGTAGAAGAGACCGCGCAGAAGCCGGTCACCAGAAGAGCGGAAAAACCGGCCAAGAAAAAGACGAAGAAGGACTGGGAAAGAAGCCGCAGAGAGAAGGAAGGCGGTTCCCTCATGGCTCGTTCTTTGAACCAGAGCAAGAAGAAGAAACACACGAATGAAAAGAAAGTGGCTGCGTACCCGACAGAAGTCGAGCTGCCGCCGAGCGTCACCGTCAAGGAGCTGGCTGAGCTTTTCGGACGTGAAGTCAGCGAGATCATCAAAGCACTCATGATGGACGGAGTCATGGCGACCATCAACCAGAACCTGGACCGCGACACCATCGAGATCCTGGCAGAAGAATTCGGCATCACCCTGATCGAAGCAGAAGCTCCGGCGGATCCGACCGAGTATATCCCCGCAGAGGATGATCCGCGCTTCCTGAAGCCAAGACCGGCTGTCGTCACCATCATGGGCCACGTCGACCATGGCAAGACCACCCTGCTCGATGCCCTTCGTCAGACGAATGTCGCACTCCACGAAGCCGGCGGCATCACCCAGCGCATCGGTGCATACCAGATCCGTTATAAAAATCACAAGATCACCTTCCTCGATACCCCGGGCCATGAAGCCTTTACCGCGATGCGCTCCCGCGGTGCGCAGCTGACCGATATCGCTGTCCTCATCGTAGCAGCCGATGACGGCGTCATGCCGCAGACCATCGAAGCGATCCATCACGCGAAGAATGCCGGTGTACCGATCATGGTCGCGATCAACAAGATCGATAAACCGGGCGCCAACCCAGACCGTATAAAGGAAGAGCTCGCCAAAGAAGGCCTGCTCGCCGAAGACTGGGGCGGTGATGTCATCATGACACCGATCTCCGCGAAGAAAAAGATCGGGCTCGATGATCTTTTGGAAAACATCCTCCTCGTTGCTGAAATGCAGGAGCTCAAGGCCAATCCGAACCGCGAAGCATACGGCGTCGTCGTCGAAGCCCAGCTGGATAAAGGCAGAGGCCCGGTCATGAGCGTCCTTGTCCAGAACGGCACCCTCCATATCGGTGACGGCATCCTGGCCGGCAAGAGCTGGGGCCGCGTCCGCGCGATGAACAATGAAAACGGCCGCAAGATGAAGAGTGCAGAACCGTCTGTCCCGGTCGAGATCCTCGGCATGGACAGCGTGCCGGAAGCCGGCGACCACTTCTTCGTCATGGATGAAAAGAAGGCCAGAAATATCGCTGAGATCCGTGCATCCCGTGCGAAGGAAGAGGAACAGAGAAGTGTCCAGAAGGTCACCCTTGACAACATCTTCGAAAAGATCAAGGAAGGCGAAATGAAGGAACTCGACGTCATCATCAAAGCAGATGTCCAGGGCTCCGTCGAAGCGCTCGTACAGTCCCTGCAGGCCATCAAGAGCGAAGAGGTCCGCATCTCCATCGTTCACTCCGCCGTCGGTGCAATCAATGAATCCGATGTCATGCTCGCTTCGGCATCGAATGCCCTCATCATCGGCTTTAACGTCCGTCCGGATGCCAATGCACGTGCCATGGCGGAAAAGGACGGCGTCGATGTTCGTCTCTACCGTGTCATCTATGACTGCATCGATGATGTCAAGGCGGCGATGGCAGGCATGCTCTCGCCGACCATCCGCGAAGTGGTCCTCGGCCATGCGGAGATCCGTCAGGTCATCCACACACCGAAGGTCATCGTTGCCGGCTCCTACGTGCAGGACGGTAAGATCACCAGCAATTGCCAGCTGCGCCTGATCCGCGACGGCATCGTCATCCATGAAGGCAAGATCGCATCGCTGCGCCGCTTCAAGGATGACGTGAAGGAAGTCGCTGCCGGCTTCGAATGCGGCATCGCCATCGACAGCTATCGTGACGTCAAAGAGGGAGACCAGCTGGAATCCTTCGAACTGAAAGAAGAAGCTGCTGAACTGAAATAATGCGTATACATCGTTCGCCTTTACAATTTCATAAGGGCGAACGATTTTGTTTTGTGGGGTGACTAGGGACTAGGAGACTGGAAGACCAGGAGACTACAGACTCTCGTATCGTCATTTCGAGCGAAGCGAGAAATCTTTCTTGCAGACCGCTAAACGAAGGATGTGTGAAAGCAGAAATACGTAGCACCAAGGCGTTGTTTCCGTGCCGGTGCTTATGTGATACTGACCGCAGTGCAAGGGAAACGCTGATTAAATCGCAGAGTCAGATTTTACAAGAATTTTTATACATAGCTTCGTCATAACCTTCCTTAAATAGCTCGCTATTCTCGTCAGGTTATTCCTTGCTATGCATAAAGATTCAAGAGTAAAATCTGACAACGGTTGAATCAGTGTTTCCCTAGAAAGATCCCTCGGCTGCGCTCGGGATGACGATACGGGAAAGGGATACTCCCAGAAAGTTTGAAAGCAGGGATGAGTAGCTAGGGATTAGGTGTCGCAAGTGACTAGTGACTGGCATGCCAGCTCATGGCATCGCCATTATTTATGCTTCGCGGCGCATTTCGTCATCCTGAGCGGAG
>JAIJLI010000097.1 GCA_022722495.1 Dialister sp.
GCTTCGCCGCGATCGATGACGAGGTCGCAGCTGTTCTGGCATTCGTTATCTCAAGTGCGACGTTTCTCGCCGTTCAGGATGACGAAACGGGGCGATGCCCGAAGGTAGTATTCAAGTCACCAGTCACTGGTCGCTCGGCGCTCCTCATCCCCAATCCCTAATCCCTAGGATCCTAAAATTGTGGTACAATGAAAAAAAGACTATACCAGCGATCAAGAATAAAGGAGAATACCTATGGAACCCAGCGTTGTCACGAAGGTCGTCACAGACGAGCTCAGCATCACCACCCGCTTCATCAATGGACTGAAGGAATTCGCCATGACGCGCGGAATCGATTTCCTTGAAGCACTCATCATTTTCATCATCGGCTACATCATCTGCCGCTACATCCGCCGCGCGGTCGCGCACATTCTGGAGAAGAGCGACGTGGATCCGTCAGCAAAGACCTTTATTGAAGAGATCATTTTCTTCTTCTGTCTGGCCATCGTCGTACTGGTCGCGTTGGGAACGGCAGGCGTCGGTACAGGGACTCTCGCGGCTGCTTTCGGCGGCGTGGGTCTGGCGATCGGTCTTGGGCTCAAGGATAATATCGGCAATGTAGCCTCCGGTATTTTCATCCTCATCTTCCGTCCCTTCCGTGTGGGCGACTACATCCAGGTCGCTTCGAATCAGGGCACAGTGACGGAGATCAGCATCATGTATACCATGCTTTCGACGCTGGGAAATCAGCGCATCGTCATCCCGAATTCCTCTCTGACGAGCAGCGTCATCAAGAATTTTTCTGCCTATGATACCAGAAATCTGGAGATGACCTTCGATGTCGGCTATGACACGGATCTGAAATCCTGTGTGGAGCTCCTCAAAAAGATATTCACAGAGGATGCGTATGTGGTCGATAAGGAAAAGCTCACCATCTATGTGAGCGGCATGGCTGACTCCTCCATCCGAATCTATGTCCGCGCTGCCGTAGAACGTGCGAAATACTTCGATGCGCAGAATGACCTTTACATCCGCGTGAAAGAGGCCTTCGATGCAGCGGGGATCGATATCCCCTTCCCGCAGCTTGTCGTGCATCAGGCAGAAAAGGGATGAGGGTTCAACGGGTTCTGTAGGTTCAGAAGGTTCAACGGGGTTGGCGCGGCGCATAAAAATAGAGAAGCGCCGCGGAGTATATAGTGGCGATGCCATGAGCTGGCATTGTAGTCATGAGTAACTAGTGGCTAGGGATTAGAAACCTCGAGTGACTTGTGACTTGAATACCACTCTCGGGCATCGCCTCATATACTTGCGGCGAAGCCGCCACCACAACCCTGAACCCTGAACCCTGAACCATGAACCTTTCCTTCAGTTGCCAAATCTTCTTGTTTACGCTATAATCTATATAACGATAAATTTCGATATAGAGAAAGAGGAGGATACCTATGACAGATGTGATCATTATCGGAGCAGGCCCGGCGGGTCTGAATGCAGCGCTCTATGCTGCGCGCAAGGAGCTTTCTGTACAGGTCGTATCGACGGACATCGGCGGGCAGATGCTTCTCACGGGAGAAATCGAGAACTATCTGGGGCTGCCGCATATTTCTGGCTTTGAGCTGGCAGACAAGATGGAAGCCCATGCGAAAGAGTATCCGGTAGACTTTGTCTTTGCCGGCGTTCTTTCCACAGAAAAGGACAGCGAGGGACATTTTCTGGTGCATCTCGATGATGGCAAGGTGCTTACGGGAAGAACCCTGATCGTGACGGCAGGAAAACGCAGCCGCACACTCGATATTCCTGGCGAAATGGAATATACCGGCCGTGGCGTCAGCTACTGCGCGACCTGCGACGGTCCTTTCTATCGGAAGAAAGACACGGCAGTCGTCGGCGGGGGAGACAGTGCGGTGCAGGCTGCGATCGAGCTGTCACGTCTGGCGAACAAGGTCTACCTCGTGGTCCGAAGCCGCATCCGTGCTTCGGAGATCATTGCACGTCGCCTTGAGGGGCTTTCCAATGTAGAGATCCTTCTGGGGTATACACCGGAAGAAGTGAAAGGCGAGAAGAAAGTCACGGGGCTGGTCGTGAAGGATCGCGCTGACGGTGTGACAAGAGAGCTCTCGGTGCAGGGGGTCTTCGTCGAGGCGGGAGGTTTGCCGAATAACCAGTGCGTTCCTGCGGATGTCAGAAAAAATGCAGCTGGTGAGATCGTGACAGACAAGGGTGGATGTACGAATGTAGCAGGTCTCTTTGCAGCAGGGGACGTGACAGACTCTCCCTACAAACAGGTCATCATTGCTGCCGGGGAAGGCGCAGCGGCGGCACTCTCGGCTCATGAATACTTGTTGAGGCAGTAGGTTTCGGGCAGTGCTTTGGGGGAAACGCGGATCCGATCTGATCATGATGGGATCCGCGTTTCCTAAACAAGATGAAACCATGGATCAAATTTCAGTGACAGGCCATTCTTGTCCCATTCCCGGTCAATGATGAAAGAAAGTGAACAGATGCGAGTTACGAAAAAGATCAAAGAAGAGCAGCTGAAGCGTCTCTCTGAGGTATACCATGACGATGGTACGATGCTTCATTTCACCAGTCCTTTTACGCTGCTGGTGGCGGTGATCCTGTCAGCGCAGTGTACGGATAAGCGGGTGAATGTCATCACCGGCCGCATTTTCCCGCGGCTTGCAAGTCCGGAGAAGATGGGAGCGCTCCGTCAGGAGGAGCTGGAAAATGAGATCCGGGACTGCGGCCTCTATAAGGCGAAGGCGAAGAACCTGCTCGGCATGTGTCACATGCTGATCGAAAACTATGGCGGCGAAGTGCCGGAGGATTTTGATGAGCTGGTGAAACTGCCCGGTGTCGGACGAAAGACGGCGAATGTTGTCCGCTCCGTCGCGTGGGGATATCCTGCCATTGCGGTCGATACGCATGTCTTTCGTGTGGCGAACCGGCTGAAGCTGGCTGTCGGTACAACGCCACTGGAAGTAGAGAAGGGGCTCATGAAGGCCATCCCGAAGGCGGACTGGTCCGCTGCACACCACTGGCTCATCTGGCATGGCCGGCGCGTGTGTACGGCGAGGAAGCCTGCCTGCGAGACTTGCTTTCTGAGTGATATATGCCCGTCGTGCATGGTGGGAAAGAAATAAGGGAAACGCTGATTAAATCTGACAACGATTTAATCAGTGTTTCCCTAGAAAGTCGGAATGATCATAGGCATCATTCCGACTTTTTAGTATGGAGTGAGGAGTGTTGGTGCGGTGCTTCCCTATTTTTAGACACCAGCACTCCTCACTCGAGAGTAGAGCTTTCATTTAGGGGCAAGGGCGATGCGCCCCACAGGCTACCCCCCCTTTTTTCCTCCCCTTTCCCTGCCAGCGCAAATATTGTATAATTTCATAGATACATTCTACGCATTAGCAAAAGAGGAGACGTCATGAAGAGACTGTTTTTAGCGATTACCAAAGGAGAAGAGATCCGTTTCCTGGGACATCTGGACTACCTGCGTACCATGGAGCGTGTGGTGGTTCGTTCAGGGATCCCGATCGCCTTCTCGGAAGGCTTCAATCCACATATGAAGATTTCCCTTGACTCGGCGCTGGCCGTGGGGGTCACAGCGGATCCGCTCTATATGGAGATCAAACTCGAAAAGGATATGCCCATCGAAGAAGTGAAGGAGCGTATGCAGCGCGAGATGCCAAAGGGCATGACCATTTACCACATCGAAGAAGCGGCACAGGAATGGCCGAAATTCGTGGCTTTTTTCAATGAAGACGCTTATGAAATGGAAGGGCCTGTGACGGAGGGGGCTGATGCCGAAGCGGCAAAAGAGGCGATAGCGCGTTTCAATGCGCTTCCATCCTTCATCTACCAGCGTGTCACGCCGAAAAAAGTCCGTGAGATGGATGTAAAGCCGATGATCATGGAGCCGATGAAGGTCCGTATCGAGGGGGAAAGAGCGTATCTCACCTTCTCTCTTATCCGCAGCAATACAGGTACGGTGCAGCCTAAGGATGTATGGAAGATGCTTGCGGAGTCCTTCGGCCTTCCATGGACGCCGGATGCCTTCATTTGCTCGCGTACCGGGACGTATCGGAAGGAAGAGGGGGTGAGAAAGACGCCCTTTGATCCCGGTGTCTTTGATGCGTGGGTCAAAAAGAAATGAAACAGATACTGCTCCATGTGACAGAAGAGGAAAAGGTGCTTGCGGTCCTGGATGAGGGCGTACTTTCGGACATTTCTGTCGAAAAAGCAGAGGAAACGGATCTGGTGGGGCGTGTGTACAAGGGCGTCATCCGGAATGTCGTGCCTTCGATCAATGGGATGTTCATCGATATCGGTATCGGCAAGAACGGATTCCTCCGCACGAAAGATATCCTGTCAAAAGAGCCGCATACCGAGGGGGCATCTGTCCTTGTGCAGGTGGAGAAGGACAGCACAGAGACGAAAGGCCCGCTCCTGACGGAGAAGATCTCCTTTGCTGGAAAATATGCGGTGGCTCTCCTTGCAACGAACTATATCGGGATCTCCAAGAAGATCCGAAGCGAAGAGAAACGCGCATCGCTCAGAGCTATGGCGCGCGACATATGTCCTTCCGGTATGGGAGCCATCGTGCGCACCGCGGCAGAAAAGGCGGAGACGGAAGAGCTTCGGCGCGATCTGTCTGCGCTTTCTGCCGTCGGAGAGATCGTCAGCCGCCGCTTTAAGGTGGAGAAGGCACCTAAGCTCCTCTACCGTGACGGCGACCTCGCGGTGAAAAGTCTGCGTGACTACATGACGCCGGACGTCGAAAGCCTGATCACGGATGACAGGTCGACCTTTCAGCGCTTGAGGCAGCTTGCGGAAGGAGAGGGATTCCCCGCAGAAAAGATCCGCTGCTATGAAGGAAAGGAGCCGCTCTTCCATGCCTGCCATGTCGATGAGCAGATGAAAGCACTCTTCGATCGCGAAGTACCGCTCCTTTCCGGCGGCTCGCTCGTCATCGACTATACGGAGGCACTGACTGCGATCGATGTGAATTCTGGCTCTTTCCAAGGGAATATGCCTCATGGGGAGTTGGCTTTTCTTCTGAACCAGTCCGCTGTGAAAGAGATCGCCCGCCAGATCCGCCTGCGCGGGATCGGCGGCATCATTCTCATTGATTTCATCGATATGGAAAGAAAATCGCAGGAAGCCCGTCTGGTCGAGCTTTTGAAAGAAGAAGTGCGGAAAGACCGTGTGAAGACCGTCGTCTGCGGCATGACCTCGCTCGGCCTTGTCGAGATGACGAGAAAACGTACTGTCCATCGTCTTTGGCAGAATTACTATGAGACATGTCCTCTTTGTCACGGACAGGGCCGCATCCTTTCGGCAGAATCAGTGGCCCAGCAGATCATAGAAGATCTGGAGCGGCAGAAAAGCCGTGCGCCTTTCCGAAGCGGTATCCTCATCCGCTGTGAAAAAGAAGTGGCGCATCGCCTCCATGCACCGGATATGCAGGCGCGTCTTGAGTCCCTCGTTCATCATGATGTCATCGTCGAAGACAATGGAAGCATGATGAGAGAAGGATACAGCATACTGGGAGCTGGAGACTAAGGGCTGGTGGTTTGTGGATGGGATCAGCGTTTCCAGGGGATCGACCATCCTGTAAAAGAAAGGAAGAATCGGTATGATCGAAGACATTCACTCCGCCGCAGACATGGACCGTCTCGTCGCAGAGGGGGAAGGCTATGTGCTCCTGTGGCTTTGGGCGGCCTGGTGCCGCCCTTGCCAGGTCATGGCACCTGCCGTGCAGGCACTGGAAGAGCGTTTCGCAGGGAAAATACGGGTGGTGCGCATGGAAGTCGATGAGCAGGAGGAGCTTGCGGAAGGCTTCGGCCTCGTCGGCGTGCCGACCTTTATCCTGTATAAGGACGGTGAAGAAAAAGGCCGCATCATCGGTTATCGCATGAAAGCAAAGTTTTTCGAAGAAATCGAAGGCTTGATGAAGTAGGCTTTTGGTGACTTGTGACTTAAATGCAACTTTCGGGTATTGCCCGCGCTTATTCACATGATACGCTTGAAATTTTCAAGCGTTTTTTTTATTCAATCTTTCTATACAAACCTTGCCTTTTCATGCTATAATGACATCATAAAATGATACGTGCAAAGAGACCTGTCTTTGCATGAATGAATTTCTCGACAAGTGAAAGCTTAGCGAGCTGAAACGCCAGTATCTTTTGCGGCGGATGATTCATTCATGCGGAGGCAGGTTTTTTGATGGTATCGATCAAAAGCTGTTTTTGCTGAGGAGGAATCATCATGGCAAACGAAGTGACTATGGAATTTGTACAGGGTATGCCGAAGGCAGAGCTGCACCTGCACATCGAAGGAAGTCTGGAACCGGAGCTGAAGCTCGCACTCGCCCAGAAGAACCATGTGGATATCGGACAGTCCACCATTGAAGAAGTCAGAAAATCTTATCAGTATGACGACCTGGCTTCCTTCCTCGCTGTGTACTATCCGGCGATGAATGTGCTTCAGACCGAAGAGGATTTCTACGACCTGGCGATGGCGTACCTGAAGCGTGCCAAGGAAAACAATGTCCGTCATGTAGAAATTTTCTTCGACCCGCAGGCACACACCAGCCGCGGCATCGCATTTGAAACTTTCATCAAAGGTCTCTACCGTGCGACGGTCGATGCGCGTGCGATGAACATTGATGCTCGTCTCATCATGTGTTTCCTGCGCGACCTCTCTAGAGAGTCTGCCAGAAAGACGCTCGAAGAAGCCCTGCCGTACAAGGATATGTTCATCGGTGTCGGTCTCGACTCGGATGAGCACAACAATCCTCCGATGAAATTTTTCCCTGTCTTCGTCGAAGCGGAAAAGGCCGGGCTGCGTCTCACCGCCCATGCGGATATCGACCAGAAGGACTCCATCGAGCATATCCGTGACCTTTTGGAAGTCATCGGCGTAGAACGTATCGATCACGGCACGAACATTGTCGAAGATCCGGATCTCGTCGACTATGCCGTGAAGCATCAGATCGGCTTCACCTCCTGCCCGTTGTCGAATTCCTTTGTTCGTCCGGAAATGAAGGGCCCAGAAATCAAAGAGCTCCTCGAAAAGGGAGCGAAGATCTGCATCAATTCGGATGACCCGGCATACTTCGGCGGCTACATCAGCAAGAACTACTATGAGCTGGCCCGCCAGTTTGACCTCACCAAAGAACAGGTCGTTCAGCTTGCCAGAAATTCCTTCGAAGCCAGCTGGATCAGCGAAGAGCAGAAAGCGATCTATATCGCTGAGCTCGAAGAATACGCGAGAACGCATTAAGGAAACACTGATTAAATCGTTGTCAGATTTTACTCTTGA
>JAIJLI010000098.1 GCA_022722495.1 Dialister sp.
GGGTTCAGGGTTCAGGATTCAGGGTTCAGGGTTCAGGGTTGAGGAAGCGGCTTCGCCGCAAGTATATATGGGCGATGCCCGCTTGAGACGTTAGACGTCAGATGTCAGATGTCTCCTAGTCTCTTAGCCTCCCAGTTACGAGTCACCGCTCACTTGACACTTCTAAGTCCTAATCCCTAGCTACCAGTCATCAGTCACTTGGCGCTTCTAATCCCTAATCCCTAATCCCTAGCCACTAGTCCTTCACATCCAAAGGAGCCTTCTATGAGCCTGCATTTTATTTTCGGCCGCGCCGGCACGGGAAAGACCACCCGCTGCTGCCGCGAGATCCAAGACTATCTGAAAAAAACACCGGGCGGCCGCGCCTACCTTCTTGTCCCCGATCAGGGCACCTATACAGCGGAGTACCTGCTCGCCAAGTCCTTCCCCGGCGCCGGCTTCATCGATGTGACGGTGTGCGGCTTCTCGCGCCTCGCCTACCGCGTTTTTCAAGAGCTGCACTCGCCGGTCGCCGATGCCCTTTCGCCGCTGGGCCAGCAGATCATCCTGCGCCGCCTTCTGGATGCACACAAGGACGAGCTGCAGGTGATCCTCCGCGCTGCATCACAGCCGCATTTCTCAGAGAAGCTGACCGCCTTCTTCCATCAGCTCGACATGTTTCTCATCACAGAAGACGACCTCCTTGCCGCCTCGAAGCGGGAAGGCGAGACACCGCTAGGGAAAAAGCTCGCTGACCTCTCCCTCTTATATAAAGCGTACCATGACTATCTGCGTATGCATTTTGCTTATGAAGGGAGCCTCTTCGACCTTCTTGCACGGGAGATCCCCAAGTCAGAAAAGCTCCGCGGCTCCCACATCTGGATCGATGGCTTCAACGGCATGGCGCCGCAGAAGATCCGCATCGTGTCCGCGCTCGTTCACACAGCCGAGGAAGTCACCATGACGCTGCAGATGGACAGTCCGGAAGAGGCGGCGGAAAATCCGAACTTCGCCCGGCCATATCAGCTCTACAGCCAGCTGCAGGGCGCGATCCGCCATTCCTCCTCCATCGTGCTCACGGAAGAAAAACGCTTCCGCACCAGCGACCTTTCTCTCATGGCACGCCATTTCTTTGAACGCCACGTACGCCCCCGCCCGGAGGACGGGCGCGCAAAGGAGGGGCTCCACCTCATCACCGCAGAAAGCCCGAAGGAAGAAGTGGATCTCATTTCACGCACCATCACATCGCTCGTCCGAGACAAGGGCCTTCGCTACCGTGACATCCTTGTCCTCTCGCGTACGCCGGAAAACTACAGCGACCTCTTTACCCGCTCCTTTGCCACTTACGGCATCCCCGGCTTCATCGATGAGAAGCATCCCATGAATAACCACCCGCTCGTGATGCTCACCTCCTTCCTGCTGCAGTTTCTCGCAAAGGAAACAGGCAGAAGAAACGCAGGCTGGCAGCGTCTCACCCTCTTTCGTCTTTTGAAGACCTCGCTTCTGCCTGAATTCTCACAGGAAGAGATCGACCGACTGGAAAACTACGTCCTTTCCCGCCGCATCCGGCCCTGGCAATGGCATGACAGCTGGGAGCAGCGCAGCTGCCGCGATCTCGATGAGACGCCCCCGCCGCTGTCCGAGGCCGAGCTCGCCGAGCGCCGCCGCGTGAATGAATGGCGCACGCGCCTCACCTCCCTTCTCGATCCCCTTTCCGAAGCGTGGAGATCCGCTGTCTCCGCCAAAGACCGCGCGGCCATACTCTACCGCTTTCTCCTCAGCGAGAAGGTGCCTCACACCCTGTCGGCATGGGATGAAGCCGCCTTTGAAAAGACAGGCCTTCGCCCCCACCTGCAGGTCTGGAAGAAGGTACTGGGCCTTTTGGATGAGATCGTCCACGTCGCAGGGGATGAGGCGATGACAGCGGAAGATTTCCGCGCCCTCTTCGAAGACGGTCTCTCTGCCCTCACCTATTCCACCATCCCTCCGACACTCGACCATGTGACCGTGACAGGCATGGACCGCGGCTATGCGATGGAAGCGAAGGTCGTCTTCATCCCCGGCGTGATCGAAGGCGAATTCCCCAAGCGCGTCGAAGAGAGCGGCTTCTTCTCCGCATGGGAAAAGCAGGCTCTCTCTGAAAACAGTCAGCTCACCTTCGGGAATGATCTCATGCAGATGATCCATCAAGAGCAGTTCTTCGTCTATCTCGCCCTCACCCGTGCCTCCGATGCGCTCTACCTCACCTCCCCATCGCTCGGAAGTGACGGAAAAGAATGCGAGCCCTCCTTTCTGGCCCTCCAGCTTTCCAAGCTCGGCTACAGCTCAGAATGCGCCGCCGCTCACACTCCCACGCTGGAAGATCCCGACCACAGCTTCTTTGCCAACCCCGAGGAAGCCCTCTCGCTCCTTCCCCGCCTTCTCCAGGAAGGCCTGCCTGAAAGCACCTCCCCCTGGCTCGCACTCGCCCGCTGGGCGATGGCAAGTCCTCACTGGCAGCGCATCCTTTCTGAAAAGCTGCGCGCCCTCTCCTACAGCAATACCCCCGACGCCCTGCCGCAAGAACTCGCCCGCGCCCTCTTCCAGCCCGGCGGGCGCTACGTAAGCTCCATGACACGTCTGGAGACCTATCGCAGCTGCCCCTACAAGTATTTCCTCCAGTACGGCCTGGCGCTGGAAGCCCGTGATGAAGGAGAGATCCAAAATCTGGACCTTGGCAACTACCTTCACGCAGGTCTACACCAGTTCGGCAGCACACTCACCCGGCAAAAAAAGCAGTGGCGCGACGCCAGTGATGACGACATCCGCGAGATCTCCTCCACCATCGCAGGCGCCCTCTCCGAAAAGATGAAGTACGGCATCCTCTCCTCCGATGCCACCTCCCGCTACACGAAAAGAAGCCTCGACCGTACCTTCCGGGAAACACTCACCTTCCTTCGCTCGTGGAGCCAGCGAAGCGAATTCGATACCAAAGACCTTGAGAAAGCCTTCTTCTTCCACCTTGCCAAGGAAGATGGCGAGACACTCACCATTTCAGGAAAGATCGACCGCTTCGATGTGAAGGACGATGCCGTCGCCATCTTTGACTACAAGACCGGCCATACCGAAGCCACGCTCGCAGAGATCGTCGCCGGACTGAAGCTCCAGCTCCTCACCTACCTTCTCGCCGTCGAGCAGGAACATCCCGAAGAGCAGCTTCTCCCTGCCGCGCTCATGTATATCTACCTGTCGGGCAATGTCACCAAGGTCGAGCAGGTCCCGCCGAATGGAAACGTCAACCTTTCTGAAAAGGATCACGCCTCCGGCTACGTCCTCGCAGACCCGGATCTTCTCCGCTCCCTCGACAAGGACGCCGGCGAAAGCGACTCCTGCCTGCCCGTGAGATTCAACAAAGACGGCAGCCTCCACAAGGGATCTGCTTCTGCCCTGACGCAGGAGCAATTCTCCGCCCTCCTTACCATCGTCAGAAAAAACATCCTCTCCCTCCACAGCCGCATGATCGCAGGCGACATCTCCATCTGCCCTGCCAGCTATAAGGGCATCACTCCCTGCAGCTACTGCCCCTACCACACCATCTGCCGCTTCGATCCTAGCCGAGAGGAAGAGAATTACGACTACGTGCGCCTCCCCAGCGACAGCACGCTGAAAAAAGAGCTTGAGGAAAGGGCGAAGAAATAAGGATTCAGGTTGATGGGTTCAGGGTTCAGGTTGGCGGTGCGGCGCAAAACAATAAAAAGCGCCGCTAATGAAATAATATAAGTATTTCGCCCATATCGCAGAGCCCCTTCCTCAGGAAGGGATCGCCCGTAGGGCGGGGAATAAGGCAACGGTTGCGCAGGCAGTCAGCCAGTACAGATGGGACTGACTACGGAATAAGAAGCATCGTCAAAGTTGTTTCTCTTGCATAGCGTAGTCAGCCTCATTCATAGCGGTCGACTACCTGCACACTGGTCTCCCTATCCCCCCTGCCTCCCTTTCCTATGGAAAGGGAGCACGATACGGGAAAAACCGCCTGTTTCAAAACTCCGCGGCGCTTCTATTTTATGATGCGCCGCTCCACCAACCTGAACCCCGAACCCTGAACCCGTCAACCTTTCACACCCATTCCTCATTTCTCATTCCTCATTAAAAAAAGGAGCCATCATGAGTTGGACACCCCAGCAGGAAGAGGCCCTGCGCATCCGAAATAAAAACCTCCTCTTATCCGCCGCCGCGGGCAGCGGGAAGACCGCCGTCCTGACGGAACGCATCACCCGCCTCGCGGCAGACCCCGAAAGTCACACAGGCATCCATGAGCTCCTGGTGCTGACCTTCACAAAAGCCGCAGCCAGCGAGATGAAGTCCCGCATTTCCGCCTCTCTCACCCGTGAGCTCGAGGCCGCCGATGCCGCCAAGGACCTCCCGCTCGTCCGCCACCTGGAGCGACAGATCTCGCTCCTTTCGAGCGCGCAGATCTCCACACTGGACGCCTTCTTTCAGTCCCTCGTGCGTCAATATTTCTACCTGCTCGATCTTGACCCGAATACACGCATCATGACCGATGAAAATGATGCGCGTATTCTCGCCAATGATGTACTGACAGAAGTCCTCGAGCGCTGGTATGAGAAGGGAGATCCTGATTTCCTCACCACCTGCGACCTCTTTGCAAGCGGCCATCAGGACCAGGCCCTGCGCCAGATGATCCTGCGCATGCACCGCTACGCCTCCTCCATGCCCTTCCCGGACGTCTGGCTCACGCGCCTCCCTTCCGCCTATGAGATCCCGGGGGATGCCACGCTCGACACCCTCCCATGGACGCAGCCCATCCTATCCGAGCTCATCGACACCGCCGGAAAGATCTGCGACCTCTACCGGCAGACCTTCTCCCTGCTGGATCTAAATCCCATCGCACGCGATGTCTACGGCGAGACGCTCAGCCAAGAGTACGCCTTCTTCTCCTCCCTCGCCCAAGTCACCACTTGGCAGGCACTCTATGCCATGCCCTCCTTTATCCCGCAAAAGATGCCGAGCCTCTCCGCCGCCAAAGCCAAAGCCTACGGCATCAAGTCCACGGATTTCAACAGATCTCCGGAAGCGGAAGCGATCAAAACTCTTCGCGACACGGCCAAAGATACCTATAAGAAAAAGCTCCTCCCCTTTCTCTCCATTACGCCCTCGCAATGGATCAAAGAGACCCGCGCCATGGCTCCAGAAGTCAAGGTCCTCTCCGCACTTGCGCTCGACTTCGGACGCAGCTACCTTGCAAGGAAGAAACAAGAAGGCGTGATGGAATTCAATGACCTCGAGCACTATACGCTCTCCCTTCTGCTCGACACAAAAGATCCTGACTTCACCCCCGAGCACGCCGAAGACTTCCCCTCCGAAGCCGCACTCTCCATCCGAAGAAACTACAAGGAAGTCATGATCGACGAGTATCAGGATACGAATGGCATTCAAGAGCTCATCACCACCCTCCTCTCGAACGGGCATAACCGTTTCCTTGTCGGCGACATCAAGCAGAGCATCTACCGCTTCCGACAGGCAGACCCCACGATCTTCCTTTCCAAGTACCACCGCTTCCTGAAAGACGGGGAGAGCGGCCGGCGCATCGACCTGAACCGCAACTTCCGAAGCGATGCCGCCGTCCTCTCCTCCATCAACTATCTGTTTCGGCAGCTCATGACAGAGAAAAATCTGGAGCTCACCTACGGCGACGCCGAAGCCCTCTACCCGGGACGATGCGAAGAAACGCGCCCTGAAAACTACGTGGGCGGCCGCGTCACGATCGAGCTCATCGATGGCAGCGAACTCGCCGAGACGGACCGGCCCGAGCTCAAGGAGATCTCCACGATCGACGCCGAAGGCCGCCTCATCGCCAGCCATATCGAGAGCCTCATCCAAGAAGGACGGCAGGTGATGAATAAGGACGGCACCTTCCGTCCTATCCGATATGGAGACATCGTGATCCTCCTCCGCTCCATCGCATCGAAAGGCCCCGCCCTGCTCAAGATCCTGAAGGAGCATCACATCCCTGCCGTCTCCTCTAGGGACGATGACTATGTGAAGAATCTGGAAGTACAGACACTCATCGCTCTCCTTCAGATCCTAGATAACCCGCTGCAGGATCTGCCGCTCACCGCCGTGCTCCGCTCCTTCTTCGTAGGGCTCACGGAGACAGACCTCGCCCATCTCCGTCTCCTCATGAAAGAAAACGAGGCAGACCATCTCTTCCCGCTCCTCGAAAAAGCCGCGCCCCTGCTCTCCAGAGAAAAGGCCGACGCCCTGTCCGCCTTCCTCACCCACTTTGGCGCATGGCGCGAGCATGCCGTGCAAGGCGGCATCGCACCACTTCTTCAGGAAATCTGGGAGGACACCGACTACCTCACCTACGTCTCCGGCCTTCCCGGCGGACATGCCCGCCGCGCCCACCTGCTTTCCTTCTATGAGCTCGCCCGCGCGCGCGACACAAGCACGCACAACGGTCTCTACCCCTTCCTCACAGAGCTGTCGAGCCTGCTCAAGGGCGATGGCCGTTTCCAGACAAAGACCGACGCCGTCTCTACCGATGCCGTCCGTATCATGACCATCCACAGCAGCAAAGGACTGGAATTTCCCGTCGTCTTTCTCGCCGACCTCGCGAAAAACTTCAATGCCTCGGACATGACAGGCATCGCCCTCTGCCACAAAGGGCTCGGCCTCGGTATCCAATACTTCGACATCGAAAGACGCCTGCGCTGGCCCTCCCTCTACTGGTACGCCGTCCGCGCCGCCTCCGAGCGTGAAAGCCGTGCCGAAGAAGCACGCCTCCTCTACGTCGCCATGACCCGTGCCCGCGATACCCTCTACCTCACCGCTTCCGTCAAGGATTCGGAGAAAGTCCTCGCCGCCTGCATGACCCCGCTCGCCGGCAGCGGAAGTGATACGCCGCTCCCGCTCCCCTCGCACCTCATCTCCCATGCCCACTCCTACCTGGACTGGATCCTCCCCGCCGCGCTCCACCACAGAGACCTCTCCCCTGTCTGGAGCCGCCTCGAGAAGATTCCCTCCTTCCAAGGCGATGCTGCGGGCGATCACTCCCACTTTGATTTCCGCATCATCTCCCAGAAAGACCTGCTCACAGAAAGCGAGAAAGCCCTCCTCGAAGAGAGTGAGAAGCCGGAAACAGCGAAGGAAGAAAAGGACGCATCCCCCGCCTTCGATAGAGAGGCCTTCCTCGCCCATCTTCCGGAAACCGTCCCTGACTGGCTCTCCCGACAGCTCACCTGGCACTACGCCTTCCCCGGCGCGACAGCGACCCCGGCCAAACTCACCGCCACCGCCGCCGTCAAGCTCCGCGAAGAGG